>QNDV01000028.1 GCA_003646045.1 bacterium | reverse complement strand
TTCAGCATGAGTGGTTCCGACTTTGTGGAAATGTTTGTCGGCGTCGGCGCCAGTCGCGTGCGCGATCTGTTCGACCAGGGTAAGAAAATCGCTCCCTGCATCATCTTCATCGACGAGATCGACGCCGTCGGCCGGCACCGCGGTGCCGGACTGGGCGGTGGGCACGATGAGCGTGAACAGACCCTGAACCAGTTGCTGGTCGAAATGGACGGCTTCGAGTCCAACGACGGCGTGATCCTGCTGGCGGCCACCAACCGGCCCGACGTGCTGGACCCGGCGCTGCTGCGTCCCGGTCGCTTCGACCGCCAGATCGTGGTCGACATGCCCGACCTGGTGGGACGCGAGGCCATCCTCAAGGTCCACATGAAAAAGGTGAAGATGAACGAGTCGGTGTCCACGGCCAAACTGGCCGCCGGCACACCGGGCATGGCCGGTGCCGACCTGGAGAACCTGGTCAACGAGGCCGCCCTGATGGCCGCCCGCAAGAATCACGACGACGTGACCATGGAAGACTTCGAGGACGCCAAGGAAAAGGTCATGCTGGGGCCCGAGCGCCGCAGCAGGGTCCTTACCGACAAGATCAAGAACGAGATCGCCTACCACGAGAGCGGACACGCCGTGGTGGCCTACACCTGCGAGGAGTCGGATCCCGTACACAAGGTTACGATCATCCCCCGCGGGCAGGCCCTGGGCCTGACGGCCATTCTGCCCGTGGAGGACCAGTATACGGTGAGCGAGCAGCAGTTCCTCGACAAGATCTGCGTGGCCCTGGGCGGCCGCGTGGCCGAGGACGTGTTCCTGGGCAAGATCGGCTCGGGCGCCTACGGCGACATCAAGGCCGTCACCAACTACGCGCGCACCATGGTCACGCGCCTGGGCATGAGCCCCAAGCTGGGACCCATCGCCTTCGAGGAGAACAGCGAACAGGTCTTCCTGGGTCGCGACTACGGGCGCCAGCACTCCCACAGTGAGCAGACCTTGCGGGATATAGATACCGAGGTGAGACGCATAGTCATGGAACAGTTCGATCGGGCCCGTGAGATCCTGGAGAACAACCGCGAGCGGGTGGAGACCGTCGCCGCAGCGCTGCTGGAGCGCGAGACCCTCGATGCCGAGGAATTCAAGCTGGTCATGGAAGGGCAGACCCTGCCCGACCTGGAGATAGAAGTGGACCACACCACCGGCGACGACGATCCCGAGACGCCGGTCGAACCGGAGTCCGACGATCCGGACCGGGGCCTGCCCCCCGGCGAGCTGCGGACCGACCCTTGAGCCGGATCCACGCCACGGATGAAGGGCCCCCCGGAGGGCCCTTTTCCGCGCCCGGCTGGGACCTGGGCCGGGTACGCCTGGAACCAGCCGGCCGCCCCCTGGTCATGGGCATCGTCAATCTGACCCCGGACAGTTTCTGGGCCGGTTCACGGGCTGAAGGTGCCACAGGCGCGGTGGAACACGCCCTGGCCCTGGCCGCCGCGGGCGCCGACCTGCTGGATCTGGGCGCCGAATCCTCGCGCCCCGGCGCCGAACGGATCACCGCCGCCGCCGAGCAGGACCGCCTGTTGCCGGTGCTGGAGGCGCTGCGCCGGGAAACCGATCTGCCCCTGTCGGTGGATACGGTGCGCACCACCACCGCCCGGGCCGCCCTGGACGCCGGCGCCGACGCCGTGAACGATATCACCGCCGCAGCCGATCCCGGCATGCTGGAGCTGGTGGCGCAGCGCGGCTGCGGCCTGGTATTGATGCACATGCAGGGCGCACCCGGCACCATGCAGCAGGCCCCCCGCTACTACGACGTGGTGGCCGAGGTAACCGGTTTCCTGGCCGCCCGGTGCCTGTTGGCCGCAGAAGCGGGGGTGGCGCCGGACCGCCTGCTGGTCGATCCCGGCATCGGCTTCGGCAAGACACTGGAGCACAACCTGGAATTGCTGCGTGGGCTGGAACGGGTGGCGAACGGGCGGGCCCTCCTGTTGGGGGCCAGCCGCAAGCGCTTCATCGGCGAGTTGAGTGGTGCCGACGTGGGCGACCGACTGCCCGGCAGCCTGGCTGCGCTGGTGGCGGCCTGGCAGGGTAACACCAGCGTGGTGCGGGTGCATGACGTGGCGGCTAGCGTGCAGTTCCTGGAAGTATTGAGCCGTAGCGTCGGCATTCAGTCGTAGATTGTACTTTTTTGCTGGCCCAGGTGCCCGAGTTGAACGAAACTTGCGCCAGCATTCCCACTCCATCCCACCGAAGGAACCAGCCATGTCCTCTGCCGTGACCGGCGTGCTCGACCTCATCCCCCAGGGTGCGGGTTTCCTGCGCGACCCCGACCGTTCGTTCAAGGCAACCCCTGACGATCCCTACGTCTCGAATAATCTGATCCGCAAATTCGGTCTGGTTAACGGCGCCACCGTAACCGGTCCGGTGCAGGCCGGCAGGAAGGGGCCCCAGCTGGCGGATGTCCAGACGATCTGCGGCCTGGACCCGGCCGCCTTCAGGGATCGTCCGTCTTTCAAGGACCTGACGGCCCTCAACCCCGAACTCCGTTTCGACCTGGGTGCCGGCGGCGAACCCTCCATGCGCATCGTCGATCTGATCGCCCCCATCGCCCACGGCACGAGGGGACTCATCGTATCACCACCCAAGACGGGCAAGACCACCCTGCTGGAGGAACTGGCCCGGTCCATCGCGGCCGCCGCCCCGGACGCCCGTATCGTGGTGCTGCTCATCGACGAACGGCCCGAGGAGGTCACCCATTTTCGCCGCCAGGTCAACGCCGAGGTGTTGGCCAGCAGCAGCGACCAGAGCGTGGCGGCCCATGTGTCCCTGGTGGAGATGGTCCTGGACCAGGCCCGCTGCGAGCTGGAGTGCGGCCACGATGTGGTGATTCTCATGGACAGCATCACCCGCATGGGGCGGGCCTTCAACGCGGCCGGCACCGGTTCGGGCCGCACCCTGACCGGCGGGTTGGACAGCCGCGGCCTGGAGATCCCGCGCCGGTTCTTCGGCATGGCGCGCAATGTGGAAGACGGCGGATCCATCACCGTCATCGCCACGGCGCTGATCGAGACGGGCAGCCGCATGGACGACCTGATCTTCGAGGAGTTCAAGGGCACGGGTAACATGGAACTGGTGCTGGCGCGACAGTTGGCCGAGCGGCGCATCTTCCCGGCCATAGACCTGAGGGCCAGCGGCACCCGGCGGGACGAGCTGTTCTACAGCGAGGACGAGATGGATGCCCTGAACATGCTGCGCCGGCGAGCGGCGAGCGCGCCGCCGGGACCAGCCATGGAGGGTATGCTCAAGCTGATCGAGAAGTACCCCACCAACGCCGAACTGCTGGCCGGGATCACCGGTTGAACCCTTCGAGTTCCTCCCAGCGGGCATAGAGCCGGGGCAGTTCGCCTGCCACCTCGTCCAGACGCTGCTTCAGGACGACCACCCGGTCGCCCTCCTCGCGGTACAGCTTGGGATCCCCCAACTGGCCGTGGAGCGAGGCTTGTTCCGCCTCCAGTTCCTCGATACGCGCGGGCACCGATTCCAGCTCCTGTTTCTCGCGAAACGTCAACCGGCGCGGTTTGTCGGCCTGCGGTCTGGCCGGGCGATCCTTCTTGACCCGGACGGGCTGGGAGCGGGCTGACCGTGACACCCGGGCCCACTCGGCGTAACCCCCCACCGTCTCCACAACCCGGCCGTCGCCCTCGAGAGCCAGGGTGCTGGTGGTAACATTGTCCAGGAAGGCACGGTCGTGGCTGACCAGCAGCAGGGTGCCGCTGAAATCAGCCAGCAGTTCCTCCAGCAATTCCAGGGTCTCCAGATCCAGATCGTTGGTGGGCTCGTCCAACACCAGCAGATTCGCCGGCCGGGTGAAGAGCTTGGCCAGCAGCAGGCGGTTGCGTTCGCCTCCGGACAAATGGGTAATGGGACTGCGAGCCTGGTCCGGCGCGAACAGGAAGTTCTGCAGGTAGGTGATGACGTGGAGGCGGCGCCCGTCGAAGGCCACCGTATCTCCATCCGGGCACACGTTCTGCTGCACGGTCCGGGTCTCATCCAACTGGAGGCGCTGCTGGTCGAAATAGGCTACCTGCAGATTGCTGCCCAGACGGACACTTCCCGCCTGTGGCGCCAACTCCCCCAGCAAAAGACGCAGCAGGGTGGTCTTACCCGCGCCGTTGGGGCCCATGACGCCGACCTTGTCGCCGCGCATGATCATGGTGTCCAGACCCTCGACGATGGGCGTACCTTCCCAGGCGAAACCCAGGCCCTCGGTGCGAATGACCAGCCGCCCGCTGCGATCGACATCCTGCAACCTGAGCGACGCGTTTCCCGATTGGACCCGTCGCGCGGTGCGTTCCTGGCGCATACTCTTCAGCTCGCGCACCCGGCCCTCGTTGCGGGTACGCCGTTCACGCACACCCTGGCGGATCCAGACCTCCTCCCGGGCCAGTTTGCGGTCGAATTCATGCCACTGGGCCTGTTCGTTGCGCAGGAACTCTTCGCGGCGAACCAGGAAGGTGTCGTAGTCGCAGGTCCAGTCCCGCAACCGGCCCCGGTCCAGCTCCAGGATGCGACCCGCCAGGCTGCGCAGGAACATGCGATCGTGGGTGACGAAGAATAGGGTGCCCTCGAAGCGCAGGAGCTGTTCCTCGAGCCAGGTGATGGCGTCGATATCCAGGTGGTTGGTGGGTTCGTCCAGCAGCAATACGTCCGGCTCTCCGGCCAGGGCACGAGCCAGCAGGGTTCGCCGTTTGTTGCCCGCCGAGAGAGTGGCGAAGTCGGCCTCGCCGTCCAGACCGCTGAGCGACAGGATGCGGTCCACCTGATGATCCACCCGCCAGGTCTCCCCGCCATCCGTTTCCGGCAGCTCCCCCAGATGATCGGTGATGATGCCACGCACGGATCCCGCCAGACGCGTGGGCACTTCCTGGGGCAGCACTCCCACACGCAGGGAACGCGGGCGCAATATCTCACCGCTATCCGGTTGCACATCCCCGGCCAGCAGGCGCAACAGGGTGGTCTTGCCCTCGCCGTTGCGCCCCAGGAGGCAGATGCGCTCGCCCTTCTCCACGCGCAGATCAACGCCGTCGAGCACGGGTGGCCCGCCCAGGGACAGACCTACGGATTTGAGTTCGACGAGAGCCATGTCTGACAATAATCCTGGAGCTTGTTGGAAAGAGCCGGGGCTAGCGGGAGCGAATCTACCACGTGGGGCCTGCATTCGCCAATCCCGTCACCAACATTCGGGGCCCGGTTCGAGCGGTGGGATGCCGGATATTCCCAGTTTTTCGTGATAATTGCGCAACGATTTGCAGTTATAATTGATTGGTGATATGCAAGTAACCTCCTGAGCACTCCCCCCGAGGTGGTCATGATGCGACGTAGCGCCCTTTTCCTCGCCCTGTCCGTGATCTTCCTGTTCTCGACGGCAAATGCCGCTGATGCCCCCCGGCCCCTGACACCGGTCCAGGGTGGGCCTTCGATCCAGGTCGACGCGTCCCTGCCCTGGGCACCGGATCGTGTGCTGGTGAAATTCACCGCCGCGGGACTGGCCGACTCCCACCTCGACAAACCGGCACAGAAGGCCGCCGGCACCCTGCTCACCACCGGCCTGGCCAGCCTCGACGCGACCCTGGCCGAAGTGGACATCACCCGGATCCATGCCGCCCATGACGAAATGCGCGACATGAACCTGGCCCGCGCCCTGGGCGCCGACCGCTGGTACCACCTGGAGCTCGGCAGCCGGACCGATATCCCCGCCCTGGCCAAGCGCCTGGCCACCGATCCGGCCGTGGAATACGCCCTGCCGGATCTGCGGGCCTACCCGGCCGTGGTACCCAACGATCCGCTCTACGCCAATAACTGGGGCCACGACAACACGGCCCAGCTGCCTGATCTGGACTGGGGCGGATCCTATGAGCACGATCTGCCCACCACCGTGGGTACCATCGGCTTCGACAGCAATGCCGACCCGGCCTGGGGCGGCAGCCAGGGCTATGGCAGCAGCAGCGTGGTCATCGCCATCCTGGACTCGGGGGTGGACTCGACCCACCCGGACCTGCTGCAGGTGGCAGGCTACGACTTCGGTGATGACGACACCGACCCCAACGACGACAGCGCCAGTCCGGGCCACGGCACCGCCTGTGCCGGCGTGGCGGCGGCCATTGCCGACAACAGCCTGGGCGCCGTGGGCGTGGCGGGCGGTTGCAGCATCATGCCCCTGAAGGTCTCCGACAGCGCGGGCAACCTCTACTTCTCCTACATCATCGATGCCGTGTACCACGCGGCCGACAACGGCGCCGACGTGATCAGTATGAGCTTCGGTGCAGCAGCGGACATCTACGAACCCATGGATATTGCCCTGACCTACGCTGACGGCCAAGGTGTCGTAATCCTCGCCGCTACCGGCAACGAGAACAACAGCACCATCAGCTATCCCGCCGTCAACAACGTGGTCATCGGCGTGGGCGCGGCCTCACCCTGTGGCGACCGCAAGCGCTCCAGCAGCGACAGCGACGAAGTGAATTCCGGCGTGAACACCGACCCCAACGGCTACACCTGTGACGGCGAACGCTGGTGGGGATCCAACTACGGCCTCGACGTGCAGGACCACCGGGGCGCAGTGGACATCATCGCCCCTACCATCCTGCCCACCACCGACATCCAGGGCGCCGGCGGTTACGACCCCGGCGACTACAGCGGCTTCTTCAACGGCACCAGCTGTGCCACTCCCTACGCGGCGGGTGTGTGCGGCCTGATCATCTCGGCCAACCCGGCCTGGACCCCGGCCCAGATCCGCGCCCAACTGGTGAGCACGGCCCTGGACATCCAGAACGTGGAGTCGGCGGCCGGCTGGGATCGCTACAGCGGCTACGGCATGGTGGATGCGGCGGCGGCCGTGGGCATCGCCCCGCCCACGGGTCCGACGGCCCTCTTCGGTCTGGACACCAGCAGCGGCTGTGCGCCCCTGACCGTCAACTTTACCGACCTGTCCAGCGGCACCATCAACACCTGGGCCTGGGATTTCGGCGACGGTGGCACGGACAACGTGGCCGACCCGACCCACATCTACACCGTGCCCGGCACCTACGACGTCAGTCTGACGGTGACCGGACCGGACGGTTCCGATACGGCCACCACGGTGGGACTGGTCACGGTCAGTGGTCCCCCGGTGGCGTCCTTCGACGCGGCACCTGCAGTGATTACAGCCGGCGAATCGGTGACCTTCACCGACACCTCCACCGGTGACCCCACGGCCTGGGCCTGGGACTTCGGCGACGGAGGCTCGTCCAGCCTGCAGAACCAGGTGCATGTCTACGGTCTGTCCGGGACCTACACCGTGCGCCTGATCGCAACCAGCGTCTGCGGATCCGATACCTCCACCGTGGTCGATGTGGTGACGGTTAACCCGCCTCCGGCGCCGGTGGCCGACTTCGAGGCCTCATCCGCCGGCGGCTGCGCCCCGTTGCTGGTGGCGTTCAATGACCTGTCCACCGGCGCCATCGACACCTGGGCCTGGGACTTCGGCGACGGCGGCACCGCTACGGAGGCTGCCACTGCCCACGATTACACGGTGCCCGGAATCTATGACGTGCAACTGACGGTTACCGGACCCGGCGGTTCGGACTCCAAGACCGTCGTCGGCATGATCACCGTGGACGGTCCGCCCACCACTTCCTTCACGGAAACGGCCAACAGTGTCACGGCCGGCGACCCCATTACCTTCACCGACACGTCGATGGGTTCCCCCTCGAGCTGGGACTGGGACTTCGGCGACGGCGGTACCTCGACCCTGCCCGAACCGACCCACATCTACACCACGGCCGGCCTCTACACCGTCACCCTGGTGACCACCAATGCCTGCGGTCCAGACACACTGGTGGCTACGGACCACATCACCGTGGCTCCCCCGCCGGCGCCGGTGGCCGGCTTCAGCCCGGACCCGGCCGCGGGTTGCGTGCCGCTGGAAGTGACCTTCACCGACGCCTCGGCCGGTGACATCGACACCTGGCAGTGGGACTTCGGTGATGGCGGCAGTGACACCGACCAGAACCCGGTCCACACCTACAATTCAACCGGTAGTTACGACGTGCGCCTGATCGTCATGGGCGCGGGCGGCGTGGATACCATGACCATTGCGGACGCCGTGGTGGTGGAGACCCCGGTGAGCGCGGCCTTTGCCCTGTCCGACACCCTGGGCGCACCGCCTCTGGAAGTCACGTTCAGCGACCAGTCCACCGGCGAACCCGTCACCTGGGCCTGGGATTTCGGTGATGGCGACACGAGTGATGAAGCCGGCCCCGTCCACATCTACACCGGTGACGGCATCTATGACGTGACCCTGATCGTGGCCAACGGCTGTTCGGCGGACACCCTGATCATGGTGGCGGCGGTGCAGGTCAGCAGCTTGTCGGCCGCCGGCGAGATGGTGCCGGCACGCTTCGCTCTGGCCGCGAACTATCCCAACCCCTTCAACCCGTCCACCACCATCGTCTACGGCCTGGCCAAGACCGGACACGCCCGCCTGGAGGTCTTCGATGTCTCCGGCCGGCGGGTGGCGACCCTGGTGGACACGCGCCAGGAGGCCGGCGAACACCGTGTCCAGTGGGAGCCCCGTGGTCTGGCGTCCGGCGTCTACTTCACGCGGTTCACCGCCAACGGACAGACGGTCACGCGGCGGATGACGTTGCTCAAGTGATGCCGGACCGTTGAACCGGTTCTGGCGTGGATCCTGATATGGCCCCGGGCGCGAGCCCGGGGCCTTTGTTCATGCTCCACAATGCGCGATTGGTGGCGGTGCATCCGGTTTCCCCTGATCATTGGGGCGGCACCGAAACCTCCACCGGACCCGAACGGAGACCCGCTCCATGCGCACCGAGAACCTCAATATCCGCAGCCTGACGCCCCTGATCTCACCCGACGAGCTGAAGCAGGTCTTCCCCCAGACCCCCGAGACGGCCTCCTTCGTCACCGGTGCCCGGCAGACCATCAAGAACATCCTCAAGGGTCGTGATCCACGTCTCCTGGTGGTGGTAGGTCCCTGCTCCATCCACGACCCCCAGGCGGCGCTGGAATACGCGGGGCGCCTGGTGCAACTGGCCGCTGAGATCCAGGAGCGGTTTTTCGTGGTCATGCGGGTCTATTTCGAAAAACCCCGCACCACCGTGGGCTGGAAGGGATTGATCAACGATCCGGACCTGAACGGCTCGCAGGAGATATCGAAGGGTCTGGGTATCGCCCGGCGTCTGCTGTGCGAGATCAACGGCATGGGCGTGCCCGTGGGCTGCGAGATGCTGGATACGGTGACCCCCGAGTTCCTGGCGGACCAGATCGCCTGGGGCGCCATCGGCGCGCGCACCACCGAGTCACAGACCCACCGCGAGATGGCCAGCGGCCTGTCGTTTCCCATGGGATTCAAGAACGGTACCGACGGCAATCTGCAGATCGCCCTGGACGCCATCCAGGCCGCGGGCAAACCCCACAGTTTCGTGGGCACCAGCAGCGCCGGGCGCAATTCCATCATACGGACCATGGGCAACCCCGATGTGCACATCGTCCTGCGCGGCGGCGGCGGCAGGCCCAACTATGACGCGGCCGATATCGCCGCGACGGCGGTAAAGCTGCAGGCGGCAGGGGTGGGACGGGCGATCATGGTGGATTGCAGCCATGCCAACAGCAACAAGGACCATACCCGCCAGGAGGCGGTACTGCAGGATGTCATCGGGCAGGTCAGGGACGGCTCACACCACATCCGGGGACTGATGATCGAGAGCAACCTGGAAGCGGGCAACCAGCCCATACCCGACGACCCGCGGGATCTGGAGTACGGCGTCTCCATCACCGACAAGTGCGTGGACTGGGAGACAACCGTGCGCATGCTGCGCGAGGCTTCGCGGACCCTGGCCGGTGCCTGAGGGATCCGACCCCGCCCTTCACCAGGCGCAGCGCTCCTCGCGCAGGGCCTGGTAGGCGAAGCGCGCCAGATGCGGCACTACCAGAGCTTCGTAGTCGTCCCAGACCATGGTGATCACCTCGCGGTGCGTGCCCGCGTTGAAGGCTATGGTACCCACCTCCGTCAAACTGCCGTCGGCATAGACGTCCATGGCGTAGAGATTGCCGAAGGGCGGCATGGCTCCCAGTGAACAGTCGGGAAAGCGCTCCTCGAACTCGTGTTCGAGAGCCAGGGTGATGGTGGTCGCACCCGCCGCCTCGCGCAGCAGGTTGAAGTTCACCTTGAACGACGCCGGCACCAGGGCCATGGCCATCAGGCCGTCCAGGCGAACGAGTACCGTCTTGACGAAAGAACGGTCTTCCACCCCGGCCTTGCGCGCCACCTCTTCCGCGGCGTAGGCACGGGGGTGGTCGATGAACTCGAAGTCCACCCCGCTCTCGTGCAGGAAATCCAGGAGTTTCTCGCAGGGCATGACGACCTCCCCGGGCACAGGACGGCGGGATACGCCCTGTTGCGAAGGCCGGTGTTGTCGAGCGACGGGCGCGCGGCTGGAGAGACTCGGCGCCGCTCCAAAGCCGCCGATTCATACCCTGAAGATATGGAAAATTCAGCCGCTCCGCCTGTCGCGGGCACGCTGCCGCAGGGCACAATCCGCCAGCACCAGCGCCGCCATGGCCTCGACGATGGGGACAGCCCGCGGTACCACGCAGGGATCGTGACGCCCCGGTGCGGCGAGGTCCACCTCGTTGCCGTCGAAGTCGGCGGTCCGCTGGGTGCGGGCGACGGTGGCCGGCGGTTTGAAGGCCACCCGGAAAACGACGTGCTCACCGTTGCTGATGCCCCCCTGCACCCCGCCGCTGCGGTTGGTGACCGTGCCCAGACCCCGGTCCCCGGCGACGAAGGCATCGTTGTGGGCCGAGCCGCGCATGGCTGCTCCGGCAAAGCCCGAGCCGATTTCGAAGCCCTTGACCGCGGGCAATGACAACATGGCGTGGGCCAGCAGGGCCTCCAGCTTGTCGAAAACCGGTTCGCCCCAGCCCGCCGGTACACCCCGACACACGCAGGAAACCACGCCACCCACCGAGTCGTGGTCCCCGCGAGCCGCTTCGATGGCAGCGGTCATGCGCGCGGCCGCCCCGGCGTGCGGGCAGCGTACGAGCTGGGTGTCGACGGCGGCCCGGTCGATGGTGGCCGGGTCCACTCCATCGGTCATCACGTCGCCCACGGCCTCGACCCAGGCCACTATTCCGGTGTCGTATTCCCGAGCCAACCACTGTTCGGCCACCGCACCGGCGGCAACACGGCCGATGGTCTCGCGGGCACTGGCCCGTCCCCCGCCGCTGGCCGCGCGGATACCGTACTTCCGCTGGTAGGTAAAATCGGCGTGGGAAGGGCGCGGTATGTTGCGCAGGGCTTCGTAGTCCCCCGGCTTCTGATCCCGGTTGCGCACCAGCATGGCCAGGGGTGTACCCAGGGTCGCCCCATTCTCGAGTCCCGACAGGATCTCCACCCGATCGGGTTCGTCACGAGGGGTCGCCAGTGGACTCTGGCCGGGACGACGGCGATCCAGCTGGGCCTGTACCGCGTCCACATCCAGGTCCAGACGTGGCGGACAACCGTCGACTACCACCCCCACGCCACCACCGTGGGATTCGCCGAAGGTGGTGGTGCGCCAAAGGGTACCAAAGCTGCTGGACATGCCCGATCCTCGTTTCATTGCGGTTAGCGTCCATTATCGCAGAGGCCCCGACGGGTCGCAACGATGGGCGGGAAGTTAATCGGACTTTTCTTCACCTGTATTGACATCCGGAACGGGGCGTGGTATGATCATATCCTGATCGGAAAACGTACCGGTCTGATTACTGATCCGAAGAGAATTGCTGATCCGGAGTGACATGAATCGCAGCATCCGCACCACCCACACCCGCACCGACAGCCATTGGTCGTGGTGGTCCTGGCGTGCCTGGCACGCTGGTGGCGTTGATGCCGTGGGAGGTTCCGGAACAGGTTAGCGAATCGACCGAACCCGACCCGAACGACCCGCCACCCATGCTGAACGGCGGGTTTTTTGTATCCGCCAGTCGGCAGGAACAGGCGCAGGAGGCGAACGATGACAAAGCCGACCACGACGGGCACCAGCACGGTTGTGCCGCTGCGCGTGCGGGTTCCGGCGGATCTGGAGACACCGGTCTCGGTTTTCCTGAAGCTCAAACCACTGGGTGCCACCTTCCTGTTCGAAAGCGTGGAAAGGGGTATCCAGGCCGGACGCTACTCCTTCATCGGCATGGCGCCCCGCAGTACCGTCGTACTGCGTGACGGAGCGGTTACCACCACCAGACCGGACAACGGCGGTGCGCGGACCCGGCCCCTGGACCCCACCGATCCCTTTGCCGCCGTCCGCGACGAACTGGCACTTCAACCCCGTTGTGAGGATCCGGACAAATCCCTGCCCGCGGCCTTCGGTGGCGCAGTGGGTTACGTCGGTTACGACATGGTGCGCTATTTCGAGCAGGTGCCCCTGCCGGAGCAGGCGGGTGACGCGGACCTGCCGGACTTCCAGTTCATGTTCCCCCGTACCCTGGCCGTCTTCGACCATGTGCGCAACGAGATCGAATTCGTAACCACCGCGGCGCCGGACG
>QNDV01000027.1 GCA_003646045.1 bacterium | reverse complement strand
TTCGAAGGCACAAGGAGGGGGTTGCATCGGATCAAAAAGTAGGTTAATCTGATACTGATTCGTCCGTTTTCGTTAAACTGCGAAAACGGTCGATAAATACAGGGGGAACTGAATTCACAGGGGGAATGAACACTATGAAACTCGCTATTGTATTTCTGGGGATGCTCGCCATGGCGATTCCCGGAATCGCACTCGCCCAATGTTCCATTAACGGCAATATCACGGCCGCGCCCAATGCTGATCCTGCCCTCCCGGCCTGGGAGTACACCCTGGTAATTACCTGGGACACCGGCTCACTGAATGCCCTGAGTCACGCCAACCTGCTTATCGATCCGGTGGGTGGCACCTGCTCCTGCAGTGATATCAACATGGCCCTGACCCTGGAGAACCCGTCGGGCACGTCTGATGGCGAGGGCGGGTGTACGGTACCCTATGACGGGTTCATCGAGTGCGATGGCGACCCGAGCATACCCGGAGTAACCGGTATCCTGCTGAAGTTCGAACCGGACGAGGACCTGGGCTGCGAGCCGGGGACCACCGGTGTGGCGACCTTCGTCTTCTACTCGGAGCAATCGCCGGTGCCGGTGGATGAGGACATCCTCAGCCTGGTGGACAAGTTTGCGGGTAATTCCTGTTTCGGGAATGTCAGTGGTGAGTTTCCCGGTCTGGCCTGCAATCCGGTACCCGCCAAGGACTCGTCCTGGGGGCGGATGAAGGGTCTGTACCAGTAGGTCGTAGTTGGTGGGGGTTGATGGAAATCACTTCCGCACCAGCACCTCATCCACGAATATCCAACATGCCTTGCCCCGCCCCGGGTGCCAGTCGGGGCAGATGCCGTGGTTTGTCGCCACCACCCGAACGAAGCGTGTCTTCCGCCCCGTACGCACACTGAACCCACGTATGATGACACGCTGCTCGGTATCCGGCACGTCGTGGGCTTCTACTCCCAGCTCTTGCCACGACTCACCGTCATCGCTGCCCAGGAAACGCACCTCGGTCGGGAGAAAGATCCAGGCATTGGCATCCTGCAGGCAGCGGATGGAGATCTCCGCGTCGACGCTTTGTGAACCCAGGTCGATGGTGGCGTCCAGATCGACCGCTTCAAAACCGGACCAGTGGCCGTCGTTGAAACGGAGGCCGCCCCGTACGCCATCGGTGAGCGGGAAGCTGTCGTAGCCGGCGTATCGTTCGCGGGGCTCGTGTACCAGGGTGACCGGGCGGCCGAGAGCCAGGCTCTCGTGCAGTTCGACCACCGCCGGTGCGCCGTAGACCATGGTGTCGGAATCGCTTTCGAGGCGTGCCATGGCCAGAATATCCCCCGGGGGCCGGGTATTGGCCGAGAAGCCGGCACTGGTCCACTCCAGCGGCGCGGGCAGGGGTTGCTTTTCCGGTGGGACATCGGCCCGCCATTGAGCGGGCCGGGAAGCGAGGCCCGTCTGTATCCGCAAGCCCGTTCCGCTGAAGCGGGCCGCATGATCCTCGTCGTCCCGCCAATGCGCAAGCAGGCGATACCCGCCGTCAGTGCCAAATTCCGCCCTGATCTGCAGGGGCCGCGACGCTGGGCCGGGCATCACGCCCAGAACCGGCCAGAAGCCCTCGTGCCGATGCAGTCGCCGCAGGAATCCGGGGAAATCCTTCGTGCCCGCGGGTGCGGCCAGGGCCTCGGCCATGGCTGTGATCCGGGGTACGAGCTGTCGATGTATCTCTGTCTGGGGCACGTACTCGGTCCACAGGTTCATCTCGCCACCCAGGATGCGGTGGTGATGCTCCGGCTCCAGTTCCGCCGGAACGGGGTCGAATGTCAGCACTTTTTCGAGTGGCAGTTCGCCGACGTCGTAGTCGAAGTAGGCATGGCTGGTGGGTGAGACCACGGCGTCGTGTCCTGCCCTCGCTGCCGTCACCGCGCCCCGGGTACCGCGCCAGGACTGGACGGTGGCACCCTCGGCCAGACCGCCGGCGATGATCTCGTCCCAGCCCACGAGGCGTCGGCCGCGGTCAGCCAGTTGACGGGCGGCACGGCCCACGAACCAGGACTGCAGATCCTGCACTCCGTCCAGGTTCTCGTCCGTGATGCGAGCCTGGCACCTGGAACAGGCCAGCCAGCGATCCTTGGGCACCTCGTCGCCACCGATGTGGACATAGCGGGAAGGGAACAGCTCCACCACGTGGTCGAACACGTCTTCCAGCAGGGCGAATACGGCATCGCTGCCCGCACAGAAGACGTCCTCGTGGATACCCCACTGGGTCTCCACCTCGAACGGGCCACCGGTACACGACAACTCGGGATAGGCAGCCAGGGCGGCCTTGGCATGGCCTGGCAACTCGATCTCCGGCACCACGGTAATGAAACGGTCCGCGGCGTGGGAGACGACACGCCTGATATCCGCGGCGGTGTAGAAGCCACCGTAGCGACCGCCGTCACCGTAATTGCGCCAGGCGCCGATATCCGTCAATGCCTGATGCCCGGGGACTTCCAGCCGCCAACCCTGGTCCTCGGTCAGGTGCCAGTGCAGGACGTTGAAACCGTAGAGGGCCAGCAGGTCGATGAGGTCCTCGATGAAGTCCACGTCCTGCAGGTGGCGTCCGCTGTCGAGGAGCAGTCCGCGCCAGCCGAAACGCGGGCCGCCGATGACATGGCCGCAGGGCAACGTACCGTTCGCGCCGGCTGACAGGGCCAGTTGGCGCAGGGATTCCATGGCGCCGAAGAGGCCGGCGGGCTCGGGCGCCCGTATTTCGATGCCGTCGGGTGTGAGGTCCATCTCCCAGGTTTCATCGTGGGCGCCTGGCACCACCGGCGCCGTGTCGGGACCTTGGCCGGTGACGCGCAGGACAATCGTACCGGCCGGCGGCTCTCCCGGTCCGGCGATCTGTACCGGTATCCTGCGGCCGGTGGCCTGATGCCACCAACCGACCAGCAGCTCGGCCTGACGCGAGGCCGCCTGGTCGTCCACCGCAACCACGATACGGACCAGGTCGGCGACAGCGATTTCCTGGCCCGCGGGTTGCCAGGCCCGGGGGGCGGGGATCAGGGGCAGGATCGGGTCGACCACGGCCAGCCGTCCTTTCGCCTCGGTAAACGGCAGTACCGCCAGCAGCGCCGCCATGATCAGGTTGAGAATTTTCATGCCCCGAGCATGGGATTCCTTGGACCGTCTGTAAACCCCCGCTTATCTTCGGTTCATGACCCGGACCCGACGCAACGCCAATCTCATGCTCCTGGTGGCCGCTGCCATCTGGGGCTTCGCCTTCGTGGCCCAGCGCGTAGGCATGCGCCATCTGGGACCGTTGGGCTTCAATGGTGTCCGCTTCGCCCTCGGCGCTCTGGTGCTGTTACCTCTGGTGGTGGCCGGCCGGCGTCGCCGGTCGTCCGTGATCAAGTCATCACCCCTGCCGTGGCGGATCGGACTGGTGGCCGGTTTCCTGATTTTCGGGGGCTCGACCCTGCAGCAGTGGGGGCTGGTCTGGACCACGGCGGGCAAGGCCGGGTTCATAACCAGTTTGTATGTGGTCTTTGTGCCGTTGCTGGGACTGCTGTGGGGACAGAAGACGGGACGGGGGCCCTGGTTCGGGGTGGCGCTGGCTGCGGTGGGACTCTACCTGCTGAGCGCACGGGGGTTGACGAGCATCGCCCCCGGGGATGGCATGGTCCTGATAGGTGCCATTTTCTTTGCGGGGCACGTGCAATGGGTGGGTCGCTGGGTAGGTGAGGTGCAACCGCTGGAATTGGCGTTGCTGCAGTTCGCCGTCTGCTCGCTGCTGAGCCTGGTCGGAGCCTTCATCTTCGAAGTGGTTACCTGGCAGGCAATCAGTGCCGCGGCCGTTCCCATTCTGTATGCGGGTGTGATGTCGGTAGGTGCGGCCTACACCCTGCAGGTGATGGCCCAGCGTCACGCCCGGCCCGCGCCGGCTGCGGTCATCCTCAGCCTGGAGTCGGTGTTCGCCGCTCTCGGTGGGGGTTTGTTGCTGGCCGAGACCATGCCGCTCAAGGGCTGGATCGGCTGTGCCCTGATGCTGGGTGGCGTGATGGTGGCCCAACTCGAGCCGCGGCGACCGGATCCTGATCAGGGGTGATCCGGTCGAGGCCAGGGACGAGATCCATGGCGACGCACCATGGCCATCTGACGGCCTTTTCCCGACGGGTATGAACCATGCTATGGCAGGGCGAACCACTGGCCACCCTATTCCGGAGGACGACATGCCACGCACCGAAGCGGCCCGCACCCGACATCTGGACCAGATGCAACGCGCCCTCGAGGAAGGCCTGAAGGCCATCGCTGCGGCCAGTTCACCCGCTGAAGCCAATGCGGCCCGCGACCGCGCCCGCTCCAGACTGGAATCCATTGGTTTCCGGTCGGCCCGCGTGGAGGATGACCTCGATTAGATGGTCTTTCGCCGAAACAGGGTGCAGGCCATACCGTTACCAATCGGCACCAGAAAAGGTTCATACTGCTCGTGGAATAGACTGTCCGACCAGAGATCACTCACCGGTAACAGCGTGCGTATGTGCTCCCTGTGGGGATCCTGAACTCCCGCGGACATGGGCGCGGGTCGCGGCCCTTTGTTCCTCCCCGATTGCAACCTGCGGGCGTCAGGTTCCGTAGAACCTCCGTTCGCCAGCATATCCTGGAAGCCGGCACCGTTTTCGGAGGATCGATACCATGTCTACCCGCCATTTCCGGCGCGCCGTCCTGACGGCGTGCGGACTACTCATCCTGGCTCTGCCCGCCGCTGCCGACTACGAACAAACCTTCACTTTCGACGGGAACGAACTCGAGGTAGCCGACATGATCGGCGCCGTGGCGGTGACCCGGGCCTCAGGAAACCAGTTTACGGTAAAGGTCACCGTGCGCGGCGATGACGCTACCGACGAGATCCTGGGCTTCAAGGTCAAGGAGGGCAGCGAAGCCTACCTGGCCGTGATTTTTCCCACCGATGAGCATGACGATTATGTCTACCCGGCGTTGGGTAGGGGCAGCAAGACGCGCATCAACTTCAACCATGGCCACGGTGAGACCTCGTGGCTGAAGCAGGTATTCAGTGGCGGCGGCACCATCGAGGTCCGGGGCACGGGTGGTGGCCTGGAAGTATGGGCCGACCTGGAAATCGGAGTACCCGAGGGTGGATCGCTGAAGATGCTGCTGGGTGTGGGCGAGATCTCAGCCACCGACGTCGACGGCGACCTGAACCTGGATACCCACAGTGGGCGTGTAACCGCCGACAGTATCAAGGGCTCGCTGCTGGTGGATACCGGCAGCGGCGCGGTGGAAGTGACCGACATCACCGGCCCGGTGAACGTCGACACGGGCAGCGGCTCGGTGAAGGTCAGGGGCGTCAAGGGCGACAAGGTCCTGGTGGATACGGGTAGTGGCAGCGTGAAGGTCACCGACGTGACCTGCCGTGAACTCCACGTCGATACGGGCAGCGGCGGCGTCAAGGCCCGTGGTGTGAAGGCAGACAAGGCCAAGATCGATACGGGCAGCGGTTCGGTGGTCCTGGAACTGGCCGAGATGGGCTCGGGCCGCTTCATCATCGACACCGGCAGCGGCAGCATCGAACTGGCCCTGCCCGACGATGCTTCGGCCCGCATCGAGGCCGATACCGGCAGTGGCAGCGTGCGCAACAAGATCGAGGACGCCGACGTACGCCGTCAGGAGCGCGACGAACTGTTGATGACCGTGGGCGACGGCGAGGCCCGGGTCACCCTGGACGCCGGCAGCGGCTCCATCACCATCCGCCGGCTGTAGTCATCGCGGTCCGGACCTGCACGGGCACCCCACGCCCGTCCGGACTGCTCCCACCGGGCCTCCTACGGCGAGGGGGCCCGGTTGCTTTTTATCCTCAGACGCGGGTGGAGAGGACTTCGATCTGGTAGGGGACCGCGTGTCGGGGCAGTGGTTGACCAATACCGTCGAATCCCGCCAGTCGCTTCAGGGCTGATCCGGCCACCAGCCGCCGCCACTGCTTCCGGTCGTAACAGCGCAGGTCGTATCTTTCGTCCCGGTGCTCGACACCACGGGGGCGGGTCACCGTCAGGTGGCTTAGCACCACTTCCACCCGCGAACCGGGCTCGGGCGGCAGGTAGTTCACCAGCTGGGAGACGCGGCAGCTGCCGCGGACGGCTTCCCAGAGGTCCTCTTCGGGAAGCGCCGCATCGTAGTCGGTCAGGCTGATTCCCACCAGATAAAGGCCCCCGGGGGCCAGCATTCCAGCCACCTGGGCAAAGTGCGTCTGCACCTGCGCATCGCTGGACAGCAGGCGCAGGGTGTTGACGGGATTGAAGGCGATGGCCACCGCACCGGGCCCAACGCCGGGCGGATCGGGGTCGGTCATGGAGGCCGCACGCACTCGCGGACCCAGGCGTCGGGCCGCGTAGGCGACCATCCCTGGCTCGCGGTCGTAGCCACGGACATCAAGGCCCCGGCCGGCCAGCACTCGCAGATATCGGCCAGTACCGCAGGCGGGCTCGTACCACGTGCCCGTCTGCGGTACGCCAAAGGTGCGCGCTATGTCCTGCAGTACGTCCACCTCGGCGGCGGTGCCGGGAGTCTGCAGGATGTCGTAGACGGACGGGTCGTCATACATCAGGTGTACCCGATGGCCACGGCGATCATCAGGAACACCGACGACAGCACCATCAGCTGCACGAACAGCGGCAGCATGAACTTGAGCCAGGTTCCATAGGGGATTTTAGCCAGGGCCAGCATGGCCATGAGGATGCCGCTGGTGGGGATGATGGTATTGCTGAAACCGTCGCCACAGGTGAAGGCCAGCACCGCGGTCTGACGGGTCAGGCCCAGGATGTCGGCCAACGGCGCCATGAGCGGTACCGTGACCGCGGCCTGCCCCGAACCCGAGGGGATCAGGAAGTTCAGGGTGGATTCGAACCCCAGCATGCCGATGGCCGCCACGTAGCGCGGCACATGGCCCAGTAGGCCGGCCGCCCCGTGGATTACCGTGTCCATGATCATGCCGTCGGCCAGCACCACGCTGATGCCACGGGCGAAACCCACTACCAGGGCGGCCACCACCATGTCCTCCATGCCGCGGACGAAGGCCTTGGCCGCGTCGGCCAGCGAGAGCTTCGCCAGTAGCATGGCCACGATGCCCATGAGGAAGAAGCCGCCGGCCATGTCGGCCATCCACCAACCGTAGCGCTGCACCGCGAACAGGATGAACCCGAAGATGGCTCCGCAAACCAGGATGATGGCCCAGTGGCGGCCGCCGAAGTCACCGACCTCACCCGCGCCCTCGTCCAACTCGAAGGGGTCGTCGGGCATGTAGGAGTTGGCCGGGTCTGACTTCAGGCGGCGTCCGTAGCGCAGCAGATGGACCACCGCCAGGGTCAGGGCGCAGAAGAAGAAGATGATCCGCAGTGTCAGGCCGCTGGACAGGGGGATCTCGGCGATGCCCTGGGCCACATTCACCGTGAAGGGGTTGGTGGTGGAGGCGGCAAAACCAACCTCGGCGGCCACGAAAACCAGGGCCATGGCGTAGACGCGGTCATAGCCCAGGCGCTTGCTGACGATGAGGAACTCGGGAATCAGGGGAATGAATTCCTCACCCATGCCCAGGGTCGAGCCGCCGGCGGCCATGACGAACATCAGCACCGCCGTGAGCAACGGGCCGCGGTCGCCCAGGTGGTCCAGCAATCGTCCCAGCGAGGCCGTGATCACCCCGGTGCGTTGCAGGATGCCGAAGGCCCCGCCGATGATGAAGATGAAGAAGATGATATCCGCCGCCGCCTCGAGTCCGCGGGGGATGGCGGTCAGGAAACCGTGCAGTCCCACCGGGGAGGCCTTGCCCTCGACCTCGTCACCCAGCAGCAGGCCCTCCAGGGAGTAGTGCTTGTCCAGGTGCTCGTAGGTACCGGGAACCAGCAGCGTGCGCTCGTGGCCATCAATGGTCTTTGTCTCGCGCTGATACTCACCCGAGGGCGCGATCCAGGTGGCGATGGCGGCGGCCAGGATGACGAAGGTCAGCAGCACGAAGACATGGGGGACCTTGAAGCGGGGGCGGGTGGTCACGGTGGCGACTCCTCGATTGGCAATGGGGGTGACCCCCAGTGGGGCTGGCGGAGTCAGGGTAGGGTATGGGGCGAGGGGGGGCCAGCGCTCTGTCAGTTCTCGGTCTTCGGGGCTGGACCCAGCCCCCCTGGATCAGGAAGCTCAGGTGGGTCCCTTGCAGACTTCGTTCTGGCGCGTGGTGAAGTACTGGCGATCAGCCTCGAAATGGCAGTGCTTGTATTTATTACCCGATCCGCACCAGCAGGTGGCGTTGCGGCTCATGTTCCGGGCCGAGTCGGGGGGGGGAGGGGTTACGCCGAAGATTTTTTTCCAAAAGCTCATCAGTTGTTTCCCTGCAATGAATCGGTTCAGGTTAAGCGGAGGTAAATCTAGTACTTCGATACGAGGTTGCAAACAGATGGCCGTGGCTTGCGCTACGGTCCCATGATCAGGATGTCACCGACATCGATAACGTACAACTCGCGGTTGCCCTCGAAGAATGAAGCGTACGCCAACCGTTTGCCGTCCGGGGACCAGATGGGATAGCTGATATCGAAATCCGAAAACGTCAATTGAACCTCGTGCGAGCCGTCCGGATCGCACATGAAGATGTTGCGCCGTCCGTTGTCTGAGCTGCGAGTGTAGGCAATGGTGTCATAGGCCCAGTTCCACGTGGGGTAGGCGCAGTTCTCGTCGGGGTCGGAGATCGCCGTGACCGCACCCCCATGTACCGGGACCACCATGATCTGTCCGGGGTCCCAGTCCCCGAACTTGTACATGTACGCCACCTGTTGACCGTTTCCGGAGAAGGTGGGGTGGAAGTCGGCATTGCCGTTGCTGATCTGCGTGAAGTTGCCGTTGACGTAGCCATGGATGTTCCAGATCGTGCCGCCGTTGTGTTCTTCCGCCTTGGAAATCGCGATCACAAACGGCGCCAGGGAAGGAGCCACCACTATCTCGAAGTCCTTCTCCGGGGTGTTGGTCAGGCAGCCCTCGTTGCCGACGCCGCTGCTCTCGTAGATGTCCCAGTCACCGTCGTGGTTTGATCGGTACCACAGGGTCGTCGATGTCATGGAGGCCGCAGGCATGTCGGTTTGGCCCTCGGAGAAGAATGTGCGCTGAACGGCCGTGCCACCACCGGCGTCGATGTACCAGATATTGAAATTGCCGCCGACGAAGGACGCGAAACAGATGGTGGAATTGCCGTCCCAGCACGGCTGCCAGTCATCCGCGGAATTGTCTGTCAGGCGGATCACGTTCTCGTCCTGGATACAGAAGGCTACCGAACCACTCTCACGTCCGCCAACCACGACCCTGACCGCCGCGTTCTGCACCCCGGACGGGTTCATCGTCGGTACCACGACCTTGATCTCGTCGTCGCGCCATAACGGATAGTCACTGGCCGCCACGTTGCCGAACATCACCGTGCCGGGGCTCTTGTCGCCGTCGCCGAAGTTTTCGCCGTACAGGGTGACTGTCAGGCCGGAACCAGCGCCCAGGGGCAGGATGTGGTCCAGCACCGGTGTGGGCCCGGCTGCCGGATCTACCGTGATGTAGTCGGCCTTGGCCTCGTCGTCGGAGCCATGGGCATTGGTGGCAGTCAAGGTTACCGTAAAGGTACCGGCGACCTGGAAAACGTGGTTGGGGCTCTGCACGGTTGAGGTCGCGCCGTCACCGAAGTTCCAGGACCAGCCTGTGGGTGAGTTGCCGGATTGGTCAGTGAAGGTAACGGTGAGTGGAGCCTCGCCGCTGACAGGGTTGCCTGCGAAGGCGGCAACAGGTGCGATGCCGGGACCCGTCGGATCAGGGTCGTCACCACCGCAGCCGCCGCCGCTCAAGCTGACGGCGACTGTCGCCGGAATCATCCACGCCATCTTCTTCAATGCGGCCTTCATGGTTGGACTCATGGGAATCCCCTCCCCCCATTTGTCATACCGCAATGACCGGATTCTAGCACAAGGAATACAGGTAATCAATCGGGTCGCGCATCTGCCGGTCACCAGCAGTAGAGATCCAAACAGGCAGTGTCCGGTTTTCTGCCTCAAAAGCGTGTTACCCATATCGGTACACTGATCGTCCTACTGTTTAAACTGCCTACCCCGACTGGAGAGCACCATGTGGCGGTCCCCGAAAGTACTCCTTGTTGTCCTGGGCGTCCTTTGCCTCGTTTCCTGCGGCGACAGCGATGATCCTGTCAGCCCACCGGGGGGCGGTGAGCAGGAACTGACCCCTACCATCGCCCTGGCCCAGGCCGCGGCAGTACCCTTGGCCCCCGTGGCCATCACCGGGTTGCCTGTCGATCGGGATGACCTCTACGGCCTGGTCACGGTGATAACCGGGAAATCCGCCAAGGCTGTCGGTGATACAGTTACGCACCAGGTCTTCATAGAACACCGCGAGGACGGTACCTACCACCTCACTGTGCCATTTCACCCAACCACCCCCAAAGCGGGTGGCACGGTGGAATTTCGGGTAACCAACGGGTCGAATATCAACTCCACGGTAACGACACTGGAGATCGCCGCCCTGCCCGCGGCCGACGGGGCCTTTGCGGTCCTGGTCGGTAGCCTGCAGACGCTCCTGGACGGCTGGCTGCCCATCCACCGGACATCACGCGAGGAACTGCGCAACACTCCCACTTCCGAGTTTTCCGACAACTGGTACCCCCTCTACTTCGCCCAGGACGTGATCGATAATCCGGACAATCCCAACTCCCTGCGGGCCATCGTCGACGGCACCGCGCCCCATGCCGCGGGCGACGATTTCGACCTCGACCTCCTGGACAGGGTTATCGGGCTGGTCGGCATGCAGGAACTGCTGGACGACAATGTGGCCCACCTGGATTCCATGATTGCCTGGGCCGACACCCTCGAGGATGGAAACATGAAGAGCCTGGCTGCGAACCAGCCACAGGGAGCCTTGACTATATCCACGGCCCGTCAGCTCGACTACTTCATGACCGTGGCCAATGCCTCGCGCCGAGGGACCGAGGGGCATCCCGGCGAGATTCTCCAGGCTACGGGCCTGGGCATCGGCGCCCTGGGCGTGGTCACCCTCGGCGCACCGGTGGTCGGCGCCCTGGGGGCGAGCCTGTGGGCCTACCAGACCATGGAGGAAGCCAAGTCCAAGCTGTTGCCCAGTACTTTCGAGCAGGGGGCGACCAGCTGCGAATTCGCCCAGGTTTCCTTCAAGGAGGACGAGCCGGGGCCGGCCCAATGGTCCAACTTCCGTATTGCCGGCCAGAGCGAAGGCATGAGTATCGACAAGCTCGCCCTCAGCGCCATCATGCAATTCGTCGGCCTGCGGGGATCATTCGGGAAGTGGGCCGAGGGGATTCCCGAGATTGCAGGTGCGGTCGGCAAGTTCGCCCTCGGTGAAGGTGGTAATGCCCTGATCAATGCCGCGTCGGGTGCTGTGACCATACCGCCAAGGGTGTGGCCGTCGGTGGATGCCTCTCACCCGAACGACTACGACAGCTCGATCAACGCCGGCAGCGCGGTGTCTATCAACCAGCGGAACTACCGGCCGGAGCAGGCAGGCCAGTCCACCTTGCAGGTGGCCACCAAGAGCGGCCATTACGGTTACCAGGCCACCCTCGTACACCAGGTTGTTACCGTCGACGCCATCAAGGTAACCGTGACTCCCGGGGCCAAGAACGTCGAGCCCGGTGACAAGGTGGAGTTCAGCGCCGAAGTCGAATCCGCCCTCGACGATACGCTGGAATGGACCACCACCGGCGGTACTCTCGACGTGAACTCGAACACCACGGCAACCCTGAATACGCCGCCCGAGGCCTGGAAGACCCCCATCATCGTCAAGGCCCGGGCCACTACCACCGACGGCGCCCGCGGCAAGCCCGGGGCGCCCGAGCGGGCTGGCCGGGGTACTGTCACTTCACGCAAGGGCGAGATCGTGATCGATCCCCTGTTCGAATGCGTCAAGCCAGGCAAGACCCTGACCTACTCCGCAGTCATCATCAACTTCCCGCCCGAGGACCAGGAAGTGAGCTGGTCAGCCGAGCGCGGCACCTTCATCGGCAATGTCTACACCGCGCCCGGCACTCCCGGCACCGACGTCATCACCGCCCGCAGCGTGGTGGATCCCGACGTGGAGGGTAATGCCTTCGTACAGGTCAGCCAGTGCGTCTGCTGGTTCAGCGCTTCAATGTTCGGAGAAGTCACAAATCTCTATACGGGGGAATTCGCCATCATGGACGGCAATGCCGCGATCACCGTTCTCACGCTGGCGGTCACGGACGATACCACGTACCCGGCCCTGGGCGGCCAGATCATACCCGGATTGGAAGAGGGGGCCATCGGGCAGTTCCCCATCGTCATGAACTACTCTCCAAACATCAGCACGCTCTACATCGGCATGGACGACGAGGATCCGGAGATGGTGTCACCAGTCCTGAACCTGCTGGTGAATTCAGGCGGCAAGGTGGAGGGGTTCATCACCGGTGAGGTGCATCGGCTTGATGATAACGGGATCGCCGGTACCGTGAGCCTGGACATCCACTTCCGGGGTGAGACCGGGTTCATCAGCGGCGGTAACGCCTGCGAGGAGCGCTAGCCCCGACTGGGGATTCGGGGCCATCGGGACCATCGGGG
>QNDV01000026.1 GCA_003646045.1 bacterium | reverse complement strand
CTGGCCCTGTTGCCGGTATTCACCGCGACGGGCCGCGGTTCGGATATCATGGTGCCCATGGCGATTCCGTCGTTCGGGGGCATGTTGGTGGTGCTGTTGACGGTGTTCACCGTCCCCGTGCTCTATTGCGGTGTCGGGGAGTTGCGGCTGCGTTTCGCGGATGCGCCGGACGATGGGGTTGACGCCACGCCGCGACCGGAGGCATCCTGAGACAACACCCGGGGCATCGGATTCCAGGAGCAGGGGATGAAGCTGGTTTCATGGAACGTCAACGGTTTGCGTGCCTGCCTGCGCAAGGGCGGTGGCGATTACCTGCGCAGCTGCGACGCCGACATCATCTGCCTGCAGGAAGTGCGGGCCCTGCCCCACGAAGTAGATCTCGAGCTGCCCGGATACCAGCTCTTCTGGAACCCGGCTCCGCGGCGCGGCTACTCGGGGACGGCCATCTTCAGTCGCCTGGCGCCGCGGACCGTCTATCCGGGCCTCGGCCAGGAGGAACTGGACACCGAGGGGCGGGTGCTGACCGCCGAGTACGACGACTGCACGGTAGTGACCGTCTACACACCCAACGTCCAACGCGAGCTGACGCGCCTGGACCTGAGGCAGCTCCAATGGGATCCCGGGTTCCTGAAGTATTGCCGGCGTCTGGAGAAGACCAGGCCGGTGATTTTCTGCGGCGACCTGAATGTCTCCCACCGGGAAATCGACCTGGCCAATCCGGGGCCGAACCGGGGTAACGCGGGCTTCACCGACCAGGAGCGGGAGGGGTTCGACAAGGTGCTCAAGGCCGGCTTCATCGACACCTTCAGGTACTTCGAATCCGGCGGCGGCCACTATACCTGGTGGAGCAATCGCAAAGGCGTGCGCGAGCGGAACATCGGCTGGCGCCTCGACTACTTCCTGGTCTCAGGAGTCCTGGGGTCCCGGCTGCTCCGCGCCGGCATCCGGGCCGAGGTCCTCGGTTCGGACCACTGTCCCATCACCCTCGAGATCACCTGATTCCGTCGTCTCGTCCCCAGCCAGCAGATTCCAGTCGGGCTCGAGGCGGGCCAGGAACTCCAGGTCCAGATAGCGCTGGAACACCGGCAACGGCAGGATCACCACGGTGCCCAGGTAGGGGATGGCCATGAGCGCCAGTCCTACGCAGCAGGTGGCCAGTCCCGCCACCATCAGTACTGCTGCTCCCACCATGCCGACACCCAGTTGCAGCAGCCCGAACAGCACCAGGTGACCGGGCTGGCGACTGAAGACCGCGCCGAAACGGCGCCAACCCTCGAGGACGCCGCAGCGGTGCCGGTACATGATGGGCACTACGGCGTGCAGCAGGAAGAACTCGACGTAGAGCAGGGTCACGATCATCACGAAGACCACGATGCCGGTGATCAGGAAGAATGGCAGGGCCGCCCCATCCATGGCAAGCAGGGCGCTGCCCCACAGCATTCCCGCCAGGGCAAGAGCACCCAGTACCACCGTAGCGACGATGGAGAAGACGATCTGCCACAGGAAGAGGCTGTCGCCCTGGGGGCCGTAACGGTGCCAGGGAGCGGTGACCTCGGTGCGCCGGTGGACCAGGTTGTCCAGGAACATGAACTGGCCGCGGCTACCCACCCAGAGCAGGGCGAGTCCCACTACTACGCCAACCAGCACCAGAACCGCGACCAGGCCCACCAGCCAGGCTTGGGCCATGATCTCACGGATTGTATCACCCGCCTCGTATGACCAGTCGGAAAGGTTCAACCGATCATTGTCATCGTTGAAGAGCCACTTCAGGGCGCCGTTCCCCCCACCGGCGGAAGACAGGAAATCCGCCAACCAGGCCGTAAAGCCCAGCACGAACCAGCGACCCGCATCCCAGGGATTGAACAGCAACCGCTTCATGCGCTGCCAGGCGCCGCCAAGGGCTCGCGAATAGGAAAGAGTCATGTCGGTTCCACCTTGTTGTCCGATAGGGGCGGATTTACGTGCTTTCTACTCCTGCGTCGCGGCTCTTATTCGGCCCATCCCCGGTGGCGGGAAGTAGAGACAGCCTCCGTGCAGGTGCCGCTCGCCGACGGTGACATCGGCCGACAGGGGGAAAGGCTCGCCGCTCATGGTGTCCAGCCAGGGGCCGGGTCCAAGACGGACCTGCAACTCGATGTTGCCGTTGCCGGCGACGATGTGGGTGGTCCCCGGGCGCAGGGGGGAGGCCAGTGACAGTTCCAGGGGTGGGTTGCCGGGGGTCAACAGGACCAGGTTGTCGGCGGTGGCGCGCAGGTTCCACGATGGCTCGTTACCCGCGGCCAGGAAGATGACGCCGGAACGCCAGGCGTCGGCCAGCACGCGTTGGCGGCCTGAGGTCCGGCAGTCTCCGGCGGGCCCACCGGCCCGGGTGAGTTTGCCTTCGTCTCCCTTGTTCCAGAGAGTGTCCGCGGGGCCGGCATAAAGGGCACCCGACGCGGATTCCAGGTGATCCAGGCGCCGCACTCCGTCTGCCGCCACCAGCAGGGCCCCGTTATCGTCGAGCAGGGCCAGGACGTGTTCGTCGCCACAGGTGAAGGCCCACACCGGGGGCGGGTTGCCGTTGTTTGCGGATTCATCGGTGGACTTGTCTCCGCATCCCGCTGTCAGGACCGCCATCGCCAAAGCCATGGTGATCATAAGCAGGCGACGATAGGTCATGGGTTTCCTCCCAAGGTCAGTTCGTGGCGCCGGGCTTCACACAGTATTCATCTACGCTTTTCCGGGACGATGCCACGGATCGGTACTCCTGTCCACCGGCCGCGGCCCGGCCCTTGCAACCTGTTGTACGGAAGGCGATAAACCGCGCAGGAAGCGCAATCCCGCAACATATGGTGATGGACATCGTGCAAATTGCCGGACGAATACTAGTGATCACCCTTCTGGCCGCCGGTGCGGCCGGGGCTGCCCCCGATAGTCCGGACACCCTGATCCATATCGTGACCGCGGGGGACAACCTGATGTCGGTCTGCGGCGAGTATCGCGACCGGACCGGGCATTACACCCTGACCGATATGCTCACCGACATCCGTCGTGCCAACGCCAACGAAACCGACCTGCTGAGCATCGGCCAGAGACTGCGCATCCCAGTTTGTCGGGATCGCGAAGTAGCCCGGGTTTCCGAGCCCGTCAAGAGTGGCGGCGAGGTCCGCGGCATCTACCTGACGGCCCCGGCTTGTGCTACTTCGTCCGTGTTCGCGCGGGTAGACCAGTTCATCGCGGCCGGTGGCAACGCCGTGGTTTTCGACGCCAAGGACATAGACGGTGGCGTGTCGTTCCGCAGCGGGCACGCCATGGCCTCGTGGGGGGAGGGCCGCTCGGCGCCGCTGCTGCCCTCGCTGACCGAACTCATGAAGCGTTTCAAGAAGCGTGATCTCTACGTGGTGGCCCGTCTCGCCCTGTTCCTCGATGGGGAACTGGGCCGCCACCATCCCGAACTGGCCCTGCAGTCCCCCGACGGGCAGCCGTGGTCCGAGCGAGGCTGCTTCTGGGTCGATCCCGCCCGGGCAGAGGTGCGGGACTACAACCTGACCCTGGCGGCGGAACTGGCCGCCGCGGGCGTCGACGAGATCCAGTTCGACTATGTGCGTTTCCCCACCAACGGGTGGCGAGGCGACTGGGCTGGCGACCTGGAAGCCACGGCTCTGCGCCGGCGCGAGGTCATCGCGGGTTTCCTGGCCGAGGCCAGGACCCTGCTGGCCCCCCGCGGAGTACGCATTTCGGCCGATCTTTACGGCATCATGGCCTGGGGACGGGTCGAGGACCTGGCTCTCACCGGCCAGCACGTACCCACCTTTGCCGAGTATGTGGACGTGATCTGCCCCATGATCTATCCCTCCCACTTCAGGCCCGGTTTCGAGGGTCGGCCGCGTCCCGGTGATGATCCCGCCTATTTCGTCGGCGAGGGCACGCGGCGTTTCATGGAACTGGCGGGCCATCAGGTGGAGATCCGACCCTGGCTGCAGGCTTTCCCCTATCGGGTAAGCCGTTATGATCAGGACTATGTGCGGGTACAGGTGCAAGCCTCGCGCACCGCGGGGGGCAGCGGCTGGTGCCTGTGGAATCCTTCCTGCCGGTACACCGTGGCCTTGGCTGCGTTGTCTGACCTGTGCGACGAACCGGTGCAGGTGGTGGCGTCCGCCGCCTCGGTTCCGGCCCCTGGCGGCACTGTCCGTGGGGCTGACCCGTTGCCGGTCACCGCAGCCTCGTCGTCCATGATCTATATGGGCGTTATGGCCTCCAACGACCCGGGTCGCACTCCGAACGACTAGTCTCCCGCCTTCGCCACGAAAATCCCATGGCATCGCTGGCCGCTGCGTCTTAGGTTTGGTTCAGACCACGGATGGGTTTGGTTCAAACCATGGATGCGATTCATGCCAGCCAGGGGATGATGTCATGACGTTCAGCAAGGTCGCCCGATCCATCGGCGCCTCGGCTACACTCAAACTCAACGCCAAGGCCGCCCAACTGCGCACTGCCGGAGAGCCGGTCGTTCATCTCGGCGGTGGTGAGCCCAAGAGCAAATGCCCCCAGGGCGCCATAGCTGCGGGCATTGGTATGCTGGAGACGGGCGAGGTGCGCTACTCGCCGGCCTCGGGCACCCCGGTCATGAAGGACGCCATCATCGACTACACCGAGCGTTTCTACGGACGCCGGGTCGAGCGTACCAACGTCATGGCCAGCGCCGGCGTGAAGCAGGCCCTGATGGTGGCCCTGATGGCTCTGGTGGATTCGGGGGACGAAGTGGTCTTTCCGGTCCCGTACTGGGTCAGTTATCCCGAAATGACCCGCTTGGCAGGGGGCGTTCCCGTGCCCGTGCCTCCCTTGCCGGGTGGTTTCCAGCCCGACCTGGACGCCATCGTGGCCGCCATGGGTCCCCGCACCCGCGTCGTGCTGCTGAACACCCCCAACAATCCTTCGGGCGCGGTCTACGACGGCGACTTCATCAGGAAGATCGTCCGGATCTGCGAGGAGAAGGACGTCTTCCTGCTGATGGACGATATCTATCACCGTCTGGTCTTCGACGGCAAATCCGCCGTCCACTGTTACGATTGCACCGACCGTCCGCTGGACGATACCCGCTTGGTGGTGCTCAACGGCGTCTCCAAGCAGTACGCCATGACAGGTTTCCGCATCGGGTGGGCCGTGGGCCCGGCCCCCCTGATCAAGGCCATGGGCAACATCCAGTCCCACCAGACGGGTGGGCCGAGTACGCTGGCCCAGACGGCGGCCGTGGGTGCGATTGACGGCCACACCGGATCGGTGGAACAGCTCAACACCGATCTCGAGGTGGGACGCGACGAGATGGTGCGCCTGCTGCGGGAGATTCCCGGCCTGGAAGTCGAGGCCCCCGGGGGCACCTTCTACTGCTTCTGCGATTTCAGTCGCTACGACGCCGATTCGGCGCGCCTGTCGGCCATGCTGCTGGAAAAGGTGCAGGTCGTCACCGTGCCGGGGGTGGAATTCGGCCTGGACGGTTATCTGCGACTGAGTTTCTGCGGTTCGATGGAGGACATCCGCGAGGGCGTGAAGCGGATCGCCTGGGCGCTGGATGCGGAGGGACCGGCCGAGTATGTGGCGGGTGAACGGATCTATACGCGTTGACCGTTCCATGTACCGTAAATTTCGATCAGCCGCCGCCGTGCCGTACAATATCCCCTGTAACCGTATAGATCGTATCCTCTGCGATATTGGTAGCCAGGTCGGCTACCCGCTCGATGTTCTTGGCCACCAGTATCCAGCAGATGAGCTTGTCCGCATCCGCCGGGCGCGTTGCCATTTCACTGCGTAGCATTCCCATCAACTCGTAGTACTGTTCGTCGACCTCGTCATCGGCCATCAGTATCCCACGGGCCCGCTCGGCGTCCATGTCCATTAGGGCCTCCAGGGAGCCGCGGAACATGGTCCGGGCCATTTCGCCCATGCGATGGATCTTCTGTTTGAACGGGCCCGGCATGCTGTCGCCGCCTCTGCAGGCCTCACCGCCGGCGATATTCACAGCCAGATCGCCGATACGCTCCAGGTCGTTGTTCATCTTCAGGACAGCGACCAGGAAACGCAGGTCCACCGCCACCGGCTGGTGGAGGGCGAGGATCTTCAGACATTCCTCTTCGACCTGCACTTCAAGCCGGTCGATCTCCGTGTCTGTCTCCTTCACCCTGGCTGCCAGGGCGGCATCACTCTCGTCGACGGCGCGGATCGCCATCTTCAGGCTCTCCTCCACCACGGAACTCAGGTGAAAGAGGCTCTTCTTCAGTCCTTCGAGTTCCCTTTGCAGGTGGATCTTCATGCCGGGACCTCCCTCGGCAGGCTAATGGTGAAAGTCGTGCCGCGGCCCACTTCACTCGCCACGGCGACCGTGCCCCGGTGGGCCTGGGCGATGTGCTTGACGATGGCCAGACCCAGGCCCGTGCCTCCGACCTGGCGACTGCGTGCCTTGTCGACCCGGTAGAAACGTTCGAACAGGCGCGGCAGATGTTCCGCCGCGATTCCCGGTCCCTGGTCCGAGACGGTGATATGGACGGTATCTTCGTTCATCCCGCAAGCGATCACGACCGGGGTACCGTCGGGGCTGTATTTCAGGGCGTTGTCCAGGAGGTTGCCCACCGCCTGCTCCAGCAGCGGGGCATTAAGCGTCGCCCGCACGTCATCGCTGCAGTCCAGGACGATGCGCGAGGCGTGCGGGGGCTCGTGGGCAGTGGTTTCGCGCACGACGCGTTCCAGTACCACGTACAACGGCAGATCATGGACTTCGATGCCGCCGTCGTCCGTGTCCTCTTCCAGGCGCGACAGGGCCAGGAGGTCGCTGATGATGGCGTCCAGCCGGTCGGCCTGGCGATTGATGATGCCCAGGAAGCGCTCCAGGTCTTCCGCCGCTGCCGGGGGTGTTTCGAGCAGGGTCTCCACGAAGCCCTTGATGGTGGTGATGGGGGTCTTCAGTTCGTGGGAGACGTTGGCTACGAAGTCCCGGCGCATGGTCTCGAGGCGCCGCAACCGTGTTACGTCGTTGAGAACGAGCAGGGCGCCGATACGGTCACCGCTGCCGCCCGACAATTCGGTGCTGGTCACCTGCAGGCAGATCTCGGCCCTCGAGCCGAGCGTGAGATCCTTGACGGCGGTGCCGCCGTGGGCGAGGACCTGCTGCACCAGTTCCGTAAGACCGGGATTGCGCGCAACTTCCTGGATGCTGCGGCCCACCGCACGTTCCACATCGGTGGCCAGCAGACGCCCGGCCGCCTCGTTCATGCGCAGGACGGTCTCGTCGCGGTCCACCGCCAACAGGCCTTCGACCATGGAGTCCATGACCGCCTCCAACTCCTGGCGCTGGCCCTCGATGGCGCGGATCTGCTCGCGCAGCAGGTCGGACATGCTGTTCATGGTGTCTGCGAGATCAAGGAGTTCCGCGGGCCCGGATACCCTGAGGTGCTGACCAAAATCCCCGCGGGAGATACCCTCGGCCTGATCCCGCAGGTGGACCAGCGTACGACCGAGGCCGCGAGTGACCAGGAAACTCGCCAGGCCGCCCAGGGCAGCCACCAGCAGCCCGGCCAGGATCACCCCGCCGGTCACCCGGCGCAGCACGATATTGAGATTGGCCAGGGACTGGGAGGCCCGCACCACGAACCGGTGATCCGGGTTACCGGCGGGCACGGCCACGTAGACCCGCCGCGTTTCAGTGGTGGAACTGTATCGTTCGCTGTGACCGGCGCGGCCCGCCAGTGCCTCCTGGATTTCGGGACGGTCGGCGTGGTTGTCCATGTAGGCGGGTTTCTCGTCCGAGTCCCCGATTACTTCACCGCCGGACGTTACCACCGTCAGGCGTACGCCCGTCGTTTCGCCTATTTCCCGACAAAGCTCCTGTACGCCATCCCGGTCGCCATGGGCAATCAGGGGTACGAAGCGGGGGCCGACCACCATCGCCAGATCCTCGAGTTCGGTGCGCGTGTCGGCGATGAAGTGGTTGCGGTACTGGCGACCGGAAAGCCCGCCGGCCACGGCCAGGCCCAGGACCAGGATGACGAGCAACGGCATGAAGAAAGTCCATAGCAGGCCATTACGGCGCATATCACTCACCAATCTTGTAGCCGACGCCACGTACTGTCTTGATGATGCCGCCGGCCTCCGCGAGTTTGCGTCTGAGGGCGGCCACCTGCACGTCCACCGCCCGCCCGGTCACGGGATAATCGTCACCGTGCACCGCCCGCACGATCTGGTTCCGCGTGAACACCCAGCCCGGTCGCGACGCCAGGAACTGGAGAATACGAAACTCGGTGCGCGTCAGGTCGATCAGGTCCGTACCTGCCCGGACCTCGTGGCGGCCCGGGTGGATGACAATGTCGCCGATCTGCAATGTGTCGCCGTTACGGGTCCGGTTGGCGGCCCCCCGGCGCAGCGCCACCTTGACCCGGGCCAGCAGTACCTTGGGCCGGAACGGCTTGGTAACGTAGTCATCGGCCCCGGCGTCGAAACCGGCGATGATGTCCTCTTCCTCGCCCTTGGCCGTGAGCATGATAACCGGTATCCGGGCGGTCTCCGGATCGCGCTTCAGGCGGCGGCAGACCTCCAGGCCGGACAGTCCCGGCAGCATCAGGTCCAGAATCACCAGGTCCGGCAGGGATTCGCGGGTCTGGTCCAGGCCGGCCTCGCCCGTGCCGACGCTGCGGGCATCGTAATCCTGGCGCTGCAGGTTGTACTCCAGCAGCTCGGCGATATCTTCCTCGTCCTCGACGATCAGGATGTGCTCACCCGCCATGATCCGCTCCCCGGCGCTCGGCGTTAACGGTTTCCCGGTTCATCTGTCTGATTCGCACATTCGTGGTGTCCGGGATTTTCCGCAAGTTAGGATTGTGTAAACGACGACGGGTGTCAACAGTGCCTGGCCCGTGTCAAAGACGGTATTTACGCATTTTTTACACTCCCCTGGATCTGTCTTAACAATCCGCTTCTAGCGTGTGTAGCGGTTCGCGAGGGCCCGGGTGGTCCCGCGGTGTGATCGTACCTGCCAAAGGAGAATTCATGTTACGCAGTGGTTGGGTGTTGAGGGTCGCGTCCGTCCTGGTCCTCTCCTTGTTCACCTTCGGTCCGGCTGCCGCGACCGTCGCCGTGGACCCGGAGTTGCCTGCGTTCGAGACGGCGAGCAATGTCTCCGGCAACATCAAGAGTATCGGTTCGGACACCATGAACAACATGATGGCCCTGTGGGCCGAAGGTTTCCGTGCCTTCAACCCCCAGGTCAAGGTGGAGATCGAAGGCAAGGGCTCCTCCACCGCGCCGCCGGCGCTCATCGCCGGCACCGCCAACTTCGGTCCCATGAGCCGCCGGATGAAGAGCAGGGAAATCGATGCCTTCGAGCAGAAGTTCGGCTACAAGCCGGTCCAGTTGCGGACGAGCATCGATATGCTGGCGGTCTATGTGCACAAGGACAACCCCATCAAGGGTCTGACCCTGCAGCAGATCGACGCCGTATTCTCCAAGACCCGCAAGGGCGGCTACCAGCAGGACATCGTCACCTGGGGTGACCTGGGCCTGGCCGGTGACTGGAAAGACAAGCCCATCAGCATCTACGGCCGCAATTCCGCTTCCGGCACCTACGGCTACTTCAAGAAACACGCGTTGTTCAAGGGCGACTACAAGGACGAGGTCAAGGAACAGCCGGGCAGCAGTTCCGTGGTCCAGGGCATCGCCAGCGACAAGTACGCCATCGGCTACAGCGGCATCGGCTATCTGACGTCGGACGTGCGCGCGGTGCCGCTGAGTGCCGAGCGGGGCCAGGTCAGCGAATTCATTCCGGCCGAGGCCGACTTCGCCTACAGCGGCGACTATCCCCTGGCCCGCTTTCTCTACCTCACGGTGAACTACAAGCCGGGCAGCAGGCTGGATGATCTGCGCGCCGAGTTCGTACGCTTCGTGTTCAGCCGCGACGGACAGGAAGTAGTGGTCAAGGATGGTTACCTGCCGGTGCCGTCCACTGTCGCCACCGAGGAACTGGGCTCTATCGGTCTCAACTAGCCCGTCCACGCAGGAAGTTGCAGGCGCCATGAACACGAACAGGACCAGCGCTGCGGGCCGGAACTTCACCGGTCGCTCCTACGGCAGGAAGCCGCGAACCCGCGTCATGCTGATGGATGACCTGGCCCGGTGGCTGATCACCGCCAGCGGTATCGGCAGCATTATCGCCGTATCGCTGGTGGGCCTGTTCCTGGTCTGGGTCGTGTTGCCCCTGCTGGCCCCGACGGGCATCGGGCAGGCAGTAGAGCTTAGCGAGGAGGGAGGGGAAGGAGCCCTTCCCTCGTCCGTTACTGCCATGGTGGTCAAGCAGGTCATGGACGACTACGGATCCATGGTCTGGAGTTTCCTGGACGACGGCACTTTCGTGGTACGGGGCCTGGCGCCGGGCCAAATGCTGCCGAGCGTATCGGTGTCCGACTCCCTGGTTCCGACCGCCTGGGCCTTCGCCGGCGAGGAGGGTCGCGCGGTATGCGGATTCGCTGACGGCAGGATCATGACCATCGCCGCCGGGTTCGTGGTGGATTTCCCCGGCGACGACGAGGTGCCGGCTCGCTACGATCATCTGCAGGCCGGTGAGACCGGGGTGTGGGAAGGCGCCCTGCTGACCCGTACGCCCAACGGTCAGTTCCGCCGCCAGGTGTTCAGTCTGGAGCGGGATGATCCCATGGTGATGGGTGATGCCCCCATCCGTCTGGCGGATATCGTTCGTACTTCAGCGGGTGTGGTGCTGGTGGCGGTCGACGGTGCGGGCATATTCCACAACCGTGTTCTCACCTGGAAGACCAACATGTTGACCGGCAGCAGGAGCCTGCGCAGTCGCGGCGGTGCGATCGCGTTGTCCGATGTCGACGTCGGTTCCCGGAATGAATTCGTCCGCCTACTGGTGAACGACACCGGCGATCTGGTCCTGCTCGTGGAGGACGACGGTCGTACCGTGCTGCTGCGCCGGGACGACACCGGGGAATTCAGCCGGATCGGCGAGCAGGATCTCGCCCCGGCCAACGGTGCCCGCATCACCTCCATGGAATTCCTGGCCGGTCGTGTATCGGTGGCGGTGGGCGACGACGCGGGTGGTCTGACCGTTTGGTTCCCGGTTCCGGGAGTCGGCGGTGCGGCTTCACGGTTGGAACCCGCCCATCATCTGCTGGACGGGCCGGCCGCGGTTACGGCCCTGGGTGCGTCCAGCCGTTCGCGCATCCTTGCCGCCGGATACGACGATGGAGCAATCCGCCTCTTCCACGTCACCAGCCACCGGCTCCTGGGGGAGGGTCGGCACGAGGGAGGCTCCGTTGCCCAGATCACCATTGCTCCCCGCGAGGACCTGCTGCTGGTGGCCGACGCCGCGGGCAGCGAACTCTGGGAGGTGGATGCCCTGCATCCCGAAACCAGCTTCCGCACCCTGCTGCGGCCCGTCTGGTATGAGGGGTATCCCGGACCCGCCTACGTTTGGCAATCCTCGGCCGCCGAGGACACCTTCGAGCCCAAGTTGAGCCTGGTGCCCCTGATCCACGGCACGCTCAAGGCCACTTTCTATTCCCTGCTCTTCGGTCTGCCTCTGGCACTGCTGGCCGCCATGTACACCAGTGAGTTCCTGCACAAGAACGCACGGGCCCGGGTGAAGCCGGTGATCGAGATCATGGCGAGTCTGCCCAGCGTGGTACTGGGTTTCCTGGCCGCGCTGGTCATGGCGCCCCTGGTGGAGGATGTGGTCGTCGAGGTGCTGGCGGTAATGATCGGCGGCCCGTTCAGCGTGCTGCTCGGCGCCCACCTGTGGCAATTGCTGCCCCGCGACGTAGGCACGCGACTGGAGAACATGAGACTGATCGCGGTGCTGGTCGCCCTTGTCGGCGGGGTCCTGGCGAGTTGGCAGGCGGGGCCACTGGTGGAGAGCATGGTCTTTGCCGGCGACATCAAGGTCTGGCTGGACGGTCGGGTGGGCAGCGGCGTGGCCGGCTGGGTCCTGCTGTTGCTGCCGGTGAGTGCCGTAGTGGTGGGATGGGCCAATGTACGGTGGGGCGAGGGTTTGCTGCGTGCCCGGGGGCGGAGCTGGACGCTGACCGGTCTGGGACTCCTGGACCTGGCCAGGTTTATGTTTTCCACCGCGGTGGCGGTAGGGGTGGCCGTCGTGCTGGGCTGGCTGCTCAACGGTCTGGGCTGGGACCCGCGGGGGTCGGTCTTCGACACCTACGTCCAACGCAATGCACTGGTGGTGGGCATCGCCATGGGTTTCGCGGTCATTCCCATCATCTACACCATCAGCGAGGATGCCCTCACAGCTGTGCCGGACCACCTGCGGGCGGCCTCCCTGGGGGCCGGTGCCACCCCTTGGCAGACCATGATCCTGGTCATCATACCGCCCGCCATGAGCGGCCTCTTCTCGGCGGCCATGATCGGTCTGGGACGTGCCGTGGGCGAAACCATGATCGTACTCATGGCGGCCGGCAACACACCGCTCATGGACATGAACATCTTCAACGGCTTCCGCACCCTTGCGGCGAATCTGGCGGTGGAGTTGCCGGAGGCCGTGCAGAACAGCACCCACTACCGCACGCTCTTCCTGGCCGCGTTGACCCTGTTTACCATGACATTCATCCTCAACACGGTGGCCGAGGCTGTACGCCTGCACTTCCGTGGAAAGGCGAGCCGGCTGTGAGCGGACGGATACCCATCACCGACGGAGCGCAACGATCCTCCGGGCGCACCGCGGCTTCGCTGCTGGCGCGGGGCGAGCCCATGGTCTGGCTTACCGGATCGGGTCTGGTTATCGGCCTGCTGATGGTCACCGTGCTGGTGGGGTTCGTCTTCTACCAGG
>QNDV01000025.1 GCA_003646045.1 bacterium | reverse complement strand
CCCGCCGGGCTGGACGAGGTGGGATTGTTCGATGTGGAGCATTTCCGGCCCGCCGCCTGGAAGCCCGACCTGCCCCACAGCGCCCTGGCCAACCTGGCCCGGGCCGACGGCTACTGGGCAGCCAAGATCGTGGGCAGCTTCAGCGATCGTCAGCTGCGACTGCTGATGGAGCAGGGACACTACCGCAACCCGCGCGCGGTAGACTACCTGGTGGAGGTCCTGGCCGGTCGGCGTGACAGGATCGTGCGGCACTGGTTTGCCGAGGTGCCGCCCCTGGACTGGTTCCGTACCACCGCTGACGGCCTGGCGTTTGACGACCTGGCAGTGGTTCGCGGCTGTGTGCGGGAGAACAAGTCGCGCTATCGGTACCGGGTGCGACCTGTGGACGAATGGCGCCGGGGCGATGGCTGGTCACCATGGCGGGCGACGCCGCAGCGTGTATTCGAAGTGGCTCCGGATGCCGGACTGGTCGATGCCGAACGACCATTCCTGGCCGTCGAGTTCCAGGTGGACCGGGGGATGGGCTGGTCCCATTCGGCGTTCGTCTTCCAGGCACCGGCTTCGGGTCGCATCGTGGGGGTGCAGAGGTGAAAGGGTAGCGATCGGGAAGGGGCTGCGGGGGATGGGAAGAGGGGCTTTGTAATGACAGCTCTATATGTGGGCGTTTTCGCGATAGACAACAACCGGGGCCCCGGGGGCCCCAGACACAATTTCCCGCCTACGGGTGGTCCGGACCAAAGGCATCACGTGCAACGCGCCATTTCCCGTCCGCGTCGTGGTGATATATAACCAGGCCCCAGCCTGTATCCTCGACCATGTCGCCGCCGCCACGAGGCGTGTCGGTCGACCTGTATGAATAGCGTTCGAACGCCCAGTCGCCGCTGACGACGAACTCCAGCACCGGCTTGTCCCAGTGTGTTTCGTAGGCCGAGATAACCTTCCAGCCACGGCCGGACCGCCTCCTTGCCCACCATCGGGGGTGCCTGTGCTGCAAGAAACACCACATCCTCGGTCAACATCTCCAGCAGGGTATCCAGATCGTTCGAGTTGATCGCCGTCACGTAGGCTTCATGTGCCTGGTGCGCGCCGCCATCGGTGTCCGCGCCGTCAGACGCCAACGTGATTGCAGGTGTAGAGCAGAAAGCACACAGACCGACAATTGACAGAATTCCGAAAACCACTCGCATGTATTGAACCTCCAAAGCCTTGAGTTGAGTCATCCTGTCGCTACTATCGCCATTCCTGCGGCCAGCGACCTGGCAGGCAGATTGAACACGGTCCTACTGCACCAGCCCCCTCTGCCAGTCAGTCACCAGATGTACATACGATACCTCGGCACGGAAGGCGGGATCGGTTCCTGTCTGCAGGATCCGCAGACCGTCGGGGTGCAGGTCGTAGAAGTTGCCTTCTGCATTCGGTGAGGTTACAAACAGTGCCTGTCGGTGGGATCCGACCCGGAAGGTCTCGCCACTGCCATCCACGCTGAAGACACGCAGTTCTCCGCTGAACCTGCTGACCCACAACTCGGTGCCGTCACGGTTCCACACGGGGTAGACCGCGCCTTCGGTGGAAATCTGCCATTTGCGGCCGCCGCCGGTGGCGGGTATTACGAAGATATCCCAGCCCGAAGCCGACTCGGTGTGATAGGCGATCCAACGGCCGTCGGGAGAATACACGCCACCGCCGGAACTGGTTTTCGTCGCCGTGGCCAGGGTCTCGATTTCGTCATTGCCGGCCTCCAGTAACAGGCGACGCACCTCGTATTCTCCGTCTTCCCGTTCCTGCTGAAAGAGCAGATGAAGACCGTGGGGATCCACATCGGTCGGATACGTCGCTCTTGTTTCCTCCAGGATGACCGTCGGGCTTTCCTGCCCCTCCACCGGTTGTCTGATGATGCGGTAGACCCCCTCGTTGTGGGAGGCATAGAAGACCGCTTCGCCATGGGGCGACCAGGTCGGTTGGGACTCGTCGCCGGGAATGAAAGTGAAGCGGGTCCGCAATCCCGAGTCCAGATCCACCAACCACAGGTCCGTGCCCTCGTTGGATGCCTTCCGCACTTCCACCACGGCTCGCTTTCCGTCAGGCGAAATTCTGGGGTGGTAGATCTGGCCGGGTTCGCCCAGGACTTGCATGCCGCCATTGTCGATGTCCGTCCAGTAGATATTGGTGCCGGCCACCGTGGAGGCTCCTGTCTGGAAGGCCAGCATGCCCGTGGGCGACGGAGCGAAGACCGCCACAGCGGCCCCGTCGATTACCAGCACGTTTTCCACCAGCGGTATGCTTCCGGCCGTGATCCGCTGCTGCCCCGGTTCGAAGGGGGTGGCCATCAGGACATTCTCACGTACGGTCAACAGGTGTCCGCGGCTGAAATCGGCATGGCCCTGGGTCTCGCCTATGACGCGTGGGGCAATGGAAGTATCAAGCGCGGCCACCATTACGTCGTGGGTGTTTCCGTTTCCGTCGGTGCGCGCGGTGAAGACGAATTCCCGGCCGCCCGGCAGAAAACGGGGATGCCGGTGGGAGTTGTAGGGCTCGTCGAGGACCGTAATGGGAACCGGGTCCCCGCCGATATCCGGCACCCTGTGGATCGGGTCGCTGGCGCTGGGAGCAAAGACAATATCACCTTCGCTGTTCCAGGAGCCGCCCTTGCCGTTGGGGGCCGGGCACAGGGTTACCGGAGGGCCGCCGGCCACGGCTACCTTGCGCAGCTTTCCGGCGCCGGGTTCGAAATAGCCGATGAACCGGTTGTCCGGCGACCAGAAAGGATAGGCGGCACCGTCGGTGCCCGGCAGGCTCACCGACTCGCCCTGATCCAGGTGGCGCAGGTACAAGAGAGTCGGACCCTCATCGCTCATGGCGGTGAAGGCCAGCATCGTGCCGTCCGGCGACACGGCCACCGGGCCGGGGGCCGAACCCTTCAGATCGTAATGCGTATCCCGCGGCGGCGGCACCATGGTGTGCAGGACAGGCGCCGGTTGCGGCCGCGCCAGCACTTGCCAACCCAGGAACACGCCCCCGATGAGGCAACACACCGCCAGTAGCGTCATGAGCAGATAGGGTGGTTTCGCAGGGCCGAATTCCAGGGAGGATGCCGTCAATCCGAGCTGAGTAAAGCTCAGGTCCGACCCGCTGGCACCACCGTCCTGCAGGAAGATGCGGGCTTCGCCGATGTCGCGCAGGCGCTGCTTCGGGTTGCGCTCCAGGCAACGGCCAATAAGGCGGCACAGGGCCGGCGATTCCTCCGTGGGCAGGGCGTCCCAGTCGGGTTCGGCCCGCAGTACCGCGGCCAGGGTGTCGCTGATGGTCTCGCCATGGAACAGTTTCTCGCCGGTCAGCATCTCGAACAGGATCACACCGAAGGCCCAGATGTCGGCGCGACGGTCCACCGAGCTGCCGCGGGCCTGCTCGGGACTCATGTAGGCCGCCGTGCCCAGTACGGCGCCCACCTGGGTCATGGCCGCCGTGAGGGTGGGGTTGGTGGACGAATCGGAAACGTCGTCGCCATCGCCGAACCAGGCCTGGGCCAGACCGAAGTCCAGGATCTTCACTTCGCCGTCGTCGGTCTCCATGATGTTGGCCGGCTTCAGGTCGCGGTGGACGATGCCGTTCTCGTGCGCCGCTTCGAGTCCTGCCGCGATCTGGCGGGCGATCCCCAGGGCGTCATCCACCGACACCGGGCCCTGCTTCATGCGCTCGCTCAGCTCGGCTCCCGACACCAGTTCCATTACCAGGAAGCGGATGCCCTCCACTTCCTCGAAGCCGTATACCGAAGCGACATTGGGATGCTGCAGGCTGGCCAGGGCCCGGGCTTCGCGCTGGAAGCGGGCCTCACGTTCCGGGTCACCGCTCAGTTCCACCGGGAGGATCTTGATGGCGACATCCCGCCCCAGCTTGGTGTCGCGGGCGCGGAACACCTCGCCCATGCCGCCCTTGCCGATCCGGTCCTTGATTTCATAGTGTAGCAGCGACTTGCCGATCATGCAGATCCCCCAGGCGAGAATACGGACGGACGCGCAGGCCCGGCTCGAGAGGCAGCAGGGCACGCGCGGCGGGTCTTGAATATCGAAACAGGATAAATAAAATCCGTTTTAATCGCCTGCTGCGAAGGCAGGAAATCCGCATTAATTTCCGTCCGGCACCAACACCAACCGATGTACCGCCGTCCCCGGCAACAACCCGGACGCCCGACCGCTGACCCAATCCTCGTGCCCCGCCAGGAAATATGGCGACAGCGGATGCCCGCTCTGGCCCCCGGGCATATGGAAGATCCCCTGCTTTTCCCGACCCGGCGACACCACCATCCGCTGACTGGCCCCGTGCCGTTGATGCTGCACCCGCGGCATATGCCCGTCCCCGGGCAGGGCCTGCGCCGGCGCGGCCAGCCAGCGTCGCAGTTGGGGCATGAAATTCAGGAAGGGGTGGGAGATATCCACGATATTACGCCGACCCCAGGTCCAGTCAGCCGCGGCACGGCCATCAGCGGTGGCCAGGTCCATGGCACCGTCCACCGCCGCCAGGATCAGCTCGTCCCAGGATGTGAAGAACACCGGCGGCAGCAGGTGGGGCGGCCTGATATGGACCAACTCCCACGTAATCGCGTGTCGTGACGACAACCACTTGCCCTCGAACTCGTCATGGCTGGACCACACCGGTCCCGTCAGTCCCCTGTAGACCTTGTCGATCAGCTGGTAGGAGAAGGCCCGCACCAGGCGGTAGCCCGCCGATGCGACGGAAGCGTGACCATCCCAGTCCTCGCGCAGTAACCGTGCGAACTCGCGGCGGCTTGCCGTGGTGTCATCAGCCACCGCCGCCAAGGCAAACAGTCGCCATTCGTTCAGGAACAGGGCCCGGTCATCCAGTTGCAGGGCGAGCATGTCCGCCTCGGCGGGCCGGTCCATTGCGCGCAGACCATCGCGGATCTGTTGCGCCCGCGCACCCAGGCCGAAACCACCATCGCCGATCATCCGCAGGTCTTCGCCACCGGCCACGCGGTTGTTGGCGGTCCAGAGCAGGCCCTCGGCGGGCCGCAGTATCTTCGGTACGCCGCCCGGGTCCCGATAGCCCGTCCAGCCACAGGACCCGTCGGCCCAAGATACTGGTAGTCGACCATCCCAGCCGTGGCGCTTGGGCAAGCGCCCGGTGATGGTCCAGGCGATATTTCCCGCCCGGTCGGCGCACACGAAATTCAAGGTCGGTATTCCCGCGCCGGCCGCGGCGAGCACCGCCTCGTCCACATTGTGTGTGGTCTCGATATCCAGTGAGCCCAGGTTAACCGCCTCGATATCGTGGGCCGACCAGCGCAGGACCAGCGGCGCGCCCCCTGCATCCTGCGACCACACCGGTCCCCAACGTGTCTGCCGCACCCACAGCGTGTCCGGATCGGCTCCGGCAACTGTGATGACCTCGGGCAATCGGTTGATGGTCTGCCAGCCATCCGGTGTGCGGTAGCGCGTACTGTCGGCCGGGTCCATCTCCAGCCTCACCAGATCCAACGCGTCGGCATAGGCCACGGTCAGGCCCCAGGCCACATCGCCATTGCTGCCGGTGACCAGTCCGGGATTACCCGGCAGGGTGGTGCCCACGAGGGAGCGCGTGCCATCACTGTCGGGCCACGATACCCGTGCCCGGTACCAGATATTGGGCAGCCCCAGGGACAGATGCATGTCATTGGCCAGCAGGGCGCCACCGTGGGCGGTGAGCGAACCTGCCACCGCCCAGCTGTTGCTGCCGGCGGTGTCGGCGGTTGGTATGGGCTCGCCTTCAGTGGTCGTGGCCGGGGAATCCGTGGTCCAGGCGCGCAGATCCACTTCCGACGCGTCCGGTATCGCTACCGGGTAGGGCGGTCCGTCCTGCACCGGCGCATCCCAGTGCGCCGCCGGCGTAAGCAGATAGTCCGCCAGGGGACCGGGCAGGATATCAGCCACCATGGCGTTCATCTTCTCGGTGGTGGCCGTCGAGTAGTCCAGATCCAGGAACATGGCGCAGATGGTCAGGATGGTGTCTTCCATCAGCCACGGCTCGGGTTGTCGCCGCAGGGCCAGGTACTCGAACGGTCGCACCGGCAGATCAGCCAGGCCGGCATTCACACCGGCGGTATAGGCGTCCAGCAGGTCCAGGTGCCTGGCCGGCATGGACGACACCACCCGCCGCGCGACATCCCGGAAGCGATGGATCCGCACCTGGCGGTCGGTGGATACCAGTGCCGTCCCCAGCAGAGCCGCCAGTTCTCCCGCCGCACCGCGCCGCTGCAGATCCATCTGGAAAAAGCGGTCCTGGGCGTGGACGTATCCCAGTGTCCGGGTGGCATCGAGGCGATTGGCGGCCTGGATATGGGGGATGCCCAGGGAATCCCTCGTCACCGTCACCGGCGCCTGTACACCGGGCAGGACGCGCTCGCCGTCGAGACGGGGCAGGCTGCCCCGCAGAGTGAAAGTGAGCGCCAGGGCCAGGACGGCGGCCAGGCCACAAACGCTGCCCAGGACGATCAGGAACACACGGCGAGTTCGGCGGAGCATGGGCGGTTCCTCGCGGGCTGGTCATGTCAAGCGGGTGCCGGTTCGGTCGCCATCATACCATCAGCCAACGTCAATGGTGAACCACTGGCAGGCTCTGGCATACGGATTGCCCCATTCAAAATGTCGGGGCCCGCCCGAGGTCTGGCCGAGGGTGCAGGGCCCCCCGAACACCGCCGCCGCAAGTCGTTGTTGCAAAGGCAATACCACCCATGGCGGCCTTGAACTGGTCAGGCCTTCGACCTCGGCGTACACCACATCCGCCGAAGTCCCGCGGGGCAGGACAGCCACCCGGTGGCCGGAATCCTGCCGACCCGGCCACGGTTGCAGCAAAGGACAAGAACGATGGAAACCTCTACCTACGACACCGCCGCCCCCGCGGGCAAATACCTGTTCCTGGAAATCGGTGGTGACCGTTTCGGCATCGAAATCCTGCGTATTCACGAGGTGAACGGGACCCAGGCCCTGCAGCGGGTGCCCGGTCTGCCTGGCCAGGCGATCGGTGCCCTGGCCACCCGCGGACGGCAACTGCCGGTAGTGGATCTGGCACCTCGCCTGGGTGTGATTTCGCAGGTGGATGACTGGGAGCAGTACGTGGTGATCGTGGAGATCGACCATCACGGCGAGCGTGCTCTGGCCGGGTTGCTGGTGGACCGGGTCATCGATGTACGTCAGTTGCAGATCGGACAGATCGAAGCTCCGGCCCGGGACGACGACGGCCTGCTGGCCGGTTGGGCTGGCAGTGACGACCGGCGTGCCGCCCTGCTGGATACTGATCGACTGCTCAGTACGGAGAACCTGGACCTGTTACTGGAGGCCGTGGCCGCGGTGCGCTAGGTGCCCGCCGGTCCCATGCCAAGGGAGTAATGGACGTGACCGACAAGAAGACGATTCTCGCGCGGGTCCGGACGGTGCCTTCATTGCCGTCGGTGGTCATCAAGATCCGCAAGTTCCTTAAGGACCCGGACCTCAACTTCACCGAGTTGGCGCGGGTCATCGAACACGACCCCGGCCTGACGGCCAATATCCTGCAGTTGGCCAACAGCGCCTACTTCGGCTGGTCCCGTCGTATTCCCTCGGTGAAGGAGGCCATCACCCGCCTGGGCACCAACCGCATCTTCCAGATGGTGCTGTGCATGTCCGTGGCACCACTGGTGCGTAAGCCCATCAAGGGCTACGACATGACCGCGGGCCAGCTCTGGGAGCACAGCTTCGCCGCGGCCATCTGCGCCGAGAAACTGGCCCAGGTGCTGAGAATGCGTGATGTGGAAGAAGCCTTCACGGCCGCCCTGTTGCACGACATGGGCAAGGTGGTTCTGGGTACTTTCGTGGAAGTGGATGACGAGCCCATCAAGCAGATGGTCATGGACGAGGGCCTGAGTTTCAACCAGGCGGAACGCAAGGTGCTGGGCGTCGATCACGGCGAGGTGGCCGGCGAACTGCTGCGGTTCTGGAACCTGCCCGAAGAGGTGGCCGCCGCCGCCCACTGGCATCACGAACCGTCACGGGCCGAGCAGCCCAGTGAACTCATCGATCTGGTCCATGCCGCGGATGTGCTGTGTATGCGCTTCGGCTGGGCGGGGGGCTCGGATCTCGAGTTCTACCGTATCGACATGGACGCTCTCGAGCGGCTGGGTGTCACGCCCCAGGTGGCGGACCAGGCGGTCTCGCGCACCGAGGTCGAATTCAACGAAATCCGGGATATGTACGGGATTGCGCCGCAGCCCCAGACGGTGAGCTAGCCCGGGACCATCACCTTCATGATCTTGGCTATGTCCTCGACCGTGAACGGTTTGGCCAGCAGGAAGACGGCGCCGTTTTCGCGAGCCTGGTTCACCATGGATCGCGTGGGATCGGACGTGACGAAGCCGAACGGAATCCCGATATCTTCCTCGTTGAGCGATGTGAGCAATTCCATCCCCGACAATCCAGGTATGCGCCACTCGGCCAGGATCAGGTCGGGGGAATCGCGGTGCACCATCGCCAGGGCGTCCTGCCCGTTTTTCGCCTCCAGCAGGTCATGCTCGGTATAGCCAGCCTGTTGGATCAGGCGGGACAGGATACGCCGCATGGCTCGGGATTCGTCGATGATCAGGATCTTCATGGACGGTCAATCACTGGTGATCCGGCGCAGCATAGCGGACGGGATCACGAGGCTCCATCAATCGGTTTCGGCCCGATTCCGGCCTGTTTGAGCGGGAATACTCAATCGACCACGAGTTTCTCGAGCCCGGTCAGGGTCTCGTCCACCGCCTCGTCCAGTTTCATCTGCTGGGAGTAGAGCAGCAGGTCGCGGGCGCGGGCTCGCAGGACAGGCCGGGGCGAGCGGATGGAGCAGCAGTCCCGGTAGGGCAGGATGCTGGTGTCGAACAGACCCACCTTACGGCTGCGGGCCGTGATCTCCATCTTGTCCATGCCCACGAGGGGGCGCAGGATCGGTATCTCGATATCAGGGGAGATGGCGCCCAGGTTGGCCAGGGTCTGGCTGGCCACCTGGCCCAGGCTGTCGCCGGTGATCAGGGCCTTGCAGCTCTGGCGACGGGCCTGGCGGGCGGCGGTCTTCACCATGAAGCGGCGGAACATGAGCATGTCGTAGTTGTCGGTTACGTTGCCGATGGCCCGCAACTCGTAGGGTACCACCGGAGCCAGCCACAATGTCAGCGGACCGGGCGAGTAACGCCTCAGGATACGCACCAGGTCGATGATCTTGTCGGCGTCCGCCTCGGCAAAACTGCGGCCAGCGTAGAAATGGATGAACTCGGGACGGGCGCCGCGCCGCATCATCAACCAGGCGGCCACCGGCGAGTCGATTCCCCCCGACAGCAACACCATCACCCGGCCGCTGATGCCGGCGGGCAGGCCGCCGCAGACGGTCTCCTTGGCGGTGAAGACCAGCACATCCTTCTTGAGTATCAGCACGTTCACCAGCAGGTCGGGGTTCTGCATGAGACCGGGCAGGCCGGTCATTTCGTGTACCGCTCCACCCACGATGCGGCTGATGTCCGGCGATATCAGGGGGAAGGTCCTGTCGCTGCGTCGGGTTCCGACCTTGAAGTTCCGCACCTCTGCCCGGGCGGCGGTGGCCAACTCGCAGGCCTGGGCGCTGACCGCCGTCAACCGAGGTTCGCGACCGGCGGCCAGGTCGTCGTTCAGTTCGTCGTCGATGGCCTCGCGGGGCACCGATACCGCGGGAGAAATCCACTGCAGACCGAACACGCGTCCCAGGATCTCCACCACGGCGTCGGTGCGGGCAGGGTCGTCCAGCCTCACCAGGATACGGCTCTCCACGTGCTGGATGTCCGCTATGGGCTCGTCCTTCAGCATGGTGCGCATGTTGTTCAGCAGACGGCGCAGGAAGACTGAACGGTTCTTGCCCTTGAGGGCAATCTCCGCGTAGGTGGCAACGATGACGGGGGCGACCGGATCCATGGTTTCCTCGCTCGGTCCGGGCGCTTGATTCCAGCGGCCGGGACGCTATGCTGTGCTGGGGCGGGACAGGAGTGGTCTCGCCAGGACTCCCATATTCAATGCGAGCGCTCCGCGGCGCAAGTATGTGGTGAACAAGTATCCGCCGCATGAGACTGTGAAGAACCATCCGCGGCGAACGGAGGCAAGGCCATGATCGAAGCCGGCGGCATCCGCCTGGACCTGACGGCAACCCGGGATTTCCTGACCGAAGCCGAGTTGGATTCCCTGGCCGCACCGGTGGCCACCGCTGTGCGCGAGCTGGAGGAGGGCACTTCTCCCGGCGCGGAGTTCCTGGGCTGGCTGGACCTGCCCGATCGCATCACCGACACCGAGCTGGAGCGGATCGAGACCGAGGCGGCCCGGGTCCGTGGTTTTGCCCAGACCTGGGTGGTGGTGGGTATCGGCGGTTCGTACCTGGGTTCGCGGGCGGTGATCGACGCCATGGGCGGACCCGACGCCGATGCCCCGGAGATCCTGTTTTCGGGCACGGGACTCTGTTCCGCCGCCCTGGATCAGGTGCTGCGGCGCGTGGCCGACCGCGACTTCGGGATCTGCATCATCTCGAAATCAGGGACCACCCTGGAGCCCGCACTGGCCTTCCGCCTGCTGCGGGCCGAGCTCAACCGGAGTGTGGGCGCCGCCGAGGCTGCCCGTCGCATCACCGCCATCACCGACGCCTCCCGGGGGGCCCTGCGCACCCTGGCCGATGACGAGGGTTACCGCACATTTGTCGTGCCGGACGATGTGGGCGGACGTTTTTCCGTGCTGACACCAGTGGGTCTGTTGCCCCTGGCGGTGGCCGGAGTGGACATCCGCGCCCTGGTGCAGGGTGCGCGGGACATGCGCCGTGCCTGCAGCGGTACCCGTCTGCAGGGCAATCCGGCCCATCTCTACGCGGCGACGCGCCATGCCCTCTACGGCAAGGGTTTCAATACCGAGGTCTCGAGTACCTTCCACAGCCGACTGGGTCTGGTGCAGGAGTGGTGGAAGCAGCTCTTCGGCGAGAGCGAGGGCAAGGGTGGCCAGGGCATTTTCCCGGCGTCCACCGTCTTCACCACTGACCTGCACAGCCTGGGACAGTACATCCAGGACGGGCGCCGCGAGTTGCAGGAGACCTTCCTGGTGGTGCGCAAGTCTGTCCCGGAAGTGGTGGTACCCCTGGATGCGGACGGTCGCGACCTGGACGGACTGGACTACCTCGCGGGGCAACCCCTGGACGCCATCAACTGGAAGGCCTACGAGGGTACCCGCAACGCCCACCTGGCCGGTGGCGTGCCTTGCACCACCATCGAACTGGACGAGGTAACCCCGGCCAATCTGGGCGGATTGATCTACATGTTCGAGAAAGCGGTGGCGGTGAGTGGTCGTCTGTTGGGAGTCAATCCCTTCGACCAGCCGGGGGTGGAGGCCTACAAGCAGGAGATGTTCCGTTTGTTGGGCAAACCGACCCGCTGAGCGGGATGTCCGAGGGTCGGATTTGATCCCGGCGCGGCCCCGCGCTATTCTTGGGTCCTGAGCAATGTCCTACACCGGGGTGTCCGCAAGCGGCCGGTCCGGTTCATGATTCGCGGGAGGAAGCAAAGTGAACAAGTGGTTCCTGATTGTCGTGTTGGCCCTGACAATGATCGTGACGGGCTGCGGCGAGAAAAAAGAGCAGGCTGCGGCTGATAATGCCGCCGCCGATCACCCCGGCGCCACGGCAGGTACCGAGTCCCATGGAGATGCCGCGGGCGCCGATGTCTGGCGGGGTACCGTGGTCGAGACCATGGATGCCGGTGGTTATACCTACGTCCTGCTGGACATGGGTGACCAGCAGCGCTGGGTTGCCGGGCCCGAGGCTACCGTGGCGGTGGGCGACAAGCTCATCACCGGCGCGGGCATGGAGATGCAGAATTTCAAGAGCAACGCCATGGATCGCACCTTCGAGGTGATCTGGTTCGTGGGCAGTTTCGAGCCGGATGACGGGCATACCCATGCTTCGTCCCCCGCAAGCGCGTCTCCCCAAGATGGAGACAGCAAAGCCACCGGAATGGGCGGCGGCATGGGTGGCATGGGCGGCGGTGCCAGCCAGCACATGACCACTGACGATGCCGGGGTGCAGGGAGTGGAACCGGTAGCCGGCGGTCTGACCGTGGCCCAGGTCTACGCCCGTGCGGCCGATCTCACGGACAAGACCATCAAGGTGCGCGGTCGCGTGGTGAAGTTCAGCCGCAATATCATGGGTACGAACTGGCTTCACATACAGGACGGCACCGGCAGTGAGGGCAACCATGACCTGACCATCACCACCGAAGCCACCGCCCAGATAGGCGACCTTGTGCTGATCGAGGGTCCCGTTTCGGTGGACCGGGACTTCGGCGCCGGTTATCGCTACTCGGTGATCATGGAAGGGGCGGCGGTGACTGTGGAATAGGTCATCACCGGCTATCTTGAATCATTACCAGACGAAAATAATCGCTGAATATGGCGTTGTTTATGGTGATTCAGCTATGATGCTGCCAGCGGGGGGTGAGGTCGTGACAACAATCATAGAGACATTCTTCGCGCCTGCCGAACGCAGCGACGATTCAGCGGTGCTCCACGACCGGGACCTGGTTCACAGCCACGAGATGCTCCAGCCCATCATCGATGCCATGCCCCATAGCGTGGCGCTGCTCAACGAGCATCGTCAGGTGATAACCGCCAACGAAACCATGGTCGAACAGCTCGGGGACGGCGACGTGGAAAGGGTGCTGGGTCTGCGTCCCGGCGAACTGATCCAGTGTGCCCACGCCGCCAGGGCCCCCGGGGGCTGTGGTACCACCGAGGCCTGCCGCACCTGCGGCGCGGTGGCGGCTGTCCTGGCCGCCCAATCCGGCCGAACGGTCACCCGCGACTGCAGCATCGGTATCACCGATGCGACGGCGGCGGATCTGAGAATCAAGGCCAGCCCGTTCGGGGTCGGG
>QNDV01000024.1 GCA_003646045.1 bacterium | reverse complement strand
TCCTCCAGCCTGTCGGCCACCTTGTCCGCCCGCATCAGGTCCCGGACCTTGACGCCGACGAGGGTAGCACCGCGTTCATGGTAGCCGAAGAAGTCGCGGGCCGGCTCCAGGTCGATATAGACGAATCGACTGTCGAATTCGTACATGCCCGTGTCAAAGTAGCCGGCCACCACAAAATTACGGCTCTCCGCCGCCAGCTTCTGCGGATCCAGTTCGCCACTGGGAGCCGTGATGATCACCGTGTCGCCCAGCGCCGCATAGAGACTGTTGGCCAGATCCGCCCCCAGGATCACCCTCGGCACCTCGCCCGTGCCCAGGTCTCGCAATACCTCCGGGCCGGGGCTGATGTACTGCGCCAGTGGCTGCACCGTATCCACCAGATGGGGCTCGATGCCCCACACCACCACACCCCGGTGCCGCAGCTGGCTGCGCCCCAGACGCGCACTGAGTACGGCTTCCTGGCGGATGTAGGGCGCCACCCCCACCACGTCGGGATCGGCCCCGATGGTATCCATCAACGCGCCCAGTTCGGGGAATCCCTCGGGCTGTCCCGTGATCACCGAAACCATGGGCATGTTCTCCACGAAAGTGCGCCGCATCTCGGAATGGAAACCGTTCATCACCGCCAGGGTGATGTTGCGCACCGCCACGCCGATGGTCACGCCGAGGATGGCGATGACGCCGCTGCGGCCCAGGAACCGACTGTGCCGCCGACTGCGCAGATAACGCCGGGTCATGTAGGCCGCAAACTCCATATCAGCCTTCGTCCTCGGGGCGCAGGTGCGGAAAGAGCAGCACGTCGCGGATGTTGTTGCTGTCGGTCAGCAGCATGATCAGCCGGTCGATACCCACGCCCAGGCCACCCGTGGGGGGCATGCCGTGCTCCATGGCCTGCAGGTAGTCCTCGTCTATGGGTTGGGCTTCGTCGTCACCGGCGCTGATCAGTTTCTGCTGTTCGTCGAAACGGCTGCGCTGCTCCCGCGGGTCATTGAGCTCGCTGAAACTGTTGGCCAGCTCGAAGCCGCAGACGAACAGCTCGAAGCGTTCCACCAGACCCTCGGTATCACGGTGGCCCTTGGCCAGGGGCGACAACTCCCGCGGGTGGTCCATGACGAAAGTGGGCTGGATCAGCTCCGGCTCCACCAGTTCCGCGAACAACTCGTCCAGCATCTTGTCCCGGCCCATGCCCTTCTTCAGGTTGAGGCCCTTTTCCTTGAGCAGCGCCGCGATCTCGTCGGTGGAGGCAGCCATGAGATCCCGGCCCGTCTTGGCGGCCAGGGCATCCATGAAGCGCAGGCGGGCAAACGGCTGATTGAAGTCCAGCTCCTGTTCCTGGTAGGTCAAGTGCCCGTCCTGACCGAAAGCCCGGGCCAGGCGCCGCAACATGCGCTCGGTGAGATCCATCATGTCCCCGTAGTCCCAGTATGCCGCATAGCACTCGAGCATGGTGAACTCGGGATTGTGGGTACGGTCCATGCCCTCGTTGCGGAAGTCCTTGCCTATCTCGTAGACCCGTTCCAGGCCGCCTACTATCAGGCGCTTGAGATAGAGCTCATCGGCGATGCGCAGGTACAGTTTCATGTCCAGCGCATTGTGGTGGGTGGTGAACGGCCGGGCGGTGGCGCCACCGTATAGCGGCTGCAGCACCGGTGTTTCCACCTCCAGGAAATCCTCGTCGGCGAAGAAGGTGCGGATGTCGCTGATAATGGCGCTGCGCTTCTTGTACCGCTGACGGCTGGCCAGGTTCATGGCCAGGTCCAGGTACCGCCGCCGGCTCTTGTTCTCCACGCTCATGTCGTGGTACTTCTCCGGCAGCGGGCGGATGGCCTTGGCCAGGAACGTGAAATCCTCCACCTGGATGGTCAACTCGTCGGTGCGCGTGCGAAAGAGGGTGCCCTCCACTCCGATCCAGTCGCCCAGGTCCATGAGCTTGTGCACCAGGCGGAAGCGGTCCTCCCCCAGATTGTCCCGCTTGAAGTAGGCCTGGATACGTCCCCACTCGTCCTCGATGGGCACGAACAGGGTCTTGCCCGTGCCACGCTTGGCCATGATGCGCCCGGGGAATCTCACCTTCACCCCGTCGGCGGTGAGCTGCTCTTCCTGGGCGCGCAGTTCGGTACTGTTGTGGCTGCGGTCGAAGGCGAAGGGATACAACTCCACATGGTCACCCAGTTCCGCCATTTTCTCCAGACGCCCCTCCACCAGCCGGTGCACGTTCTGCGCGGCGCCACTGTCCTCGTTGCCCGCGGGATTACTGTTATTGTCGCTCACACTGGCCTCCGTGGCTCAAGCGCGCCGGGCTCCCGCCCAACGCAGATAACTGTCGATGAACTCGTCCAGGGCCCCATCCAGCACGGCGACGGCGTTGCCCGTCTCATGGTCCGTACGATGGTCCTTGACCTTGGTGTAGGGTTGCAGGACGTAACTGCGGATCTGGCTGCCCCAGGCGATCTCCATCTTCTCGGCCTCGATGGCGTCGCGTTCCTTCTGGCGCTCCAACATGATTTTCTGGTAGAGCTTGGCCCGCAGCATGGTCATGGCGCTCTCGCGATTGCGGTGCTGGCTCCGTTCACTCTGGCAGCTGACGACGATGCCCGTGGGCTCGTGGGTCAGGCGCACGGCACTGTCGGTCTTGTTGACGTGCTGCCCACCGGCGCCCTGGGCTCGGAAAGTATCCACCCTCAGGTCCGCGGGATTGATCTCCACCTCGACATCGTTGTCCACCAGGGGAAAGACGAATACCGAGGCGAAGGAGGTGTGCCGCCGGCTCTGGGCATCGAACGGGGAGATCCTCACCAGCCGGTGTACTCCCGACTCTGACTTCAGGTAACCGAAGGCGAAGGGATGATCCACTTCGATGGTCACACTCTTGATGCCCGCCTCGGCCCCGGGCTGCAGGTCCAGGTTGGTGAACTTCATGCCCGTCCGCTCGAAATAGCGCGTGTACATGCGCATGAGCATCTGGGCCCAGTCCTGGCTCTCGGTACCGCCGGCGCCGGGATTGATCTCCACCACGGCGCCCCGGACGTCGTCGGGATCCGACAGCAGGAACTGGAAGTCCAGCTTCTCCACCGCCGCCTCCAGGCCCTGCAGGCCCGCAGCCACCTCGGCGGCTGCCTCGGAATCATCCTCCTCGGCGGCCATTTCGGCCAGCAGTTGCAACTCCTCCGCCTGGTCGGTGGCGTCGGTCAGGGGCACGATCCACTGTTTCAGCGACCGCACCCGGCGCATGGTCACGCCCGCGGCCTCCTGGTCGTTCCAGAACTCGGGCTGGGCCTGTTTTTCATCGAGGGACTTCAACTCCACCTGCATGCCGGGGAAGTCAAAGACCCTCCTTGAGGGAGGCGATCCGGCGCAGGGCGCCAGCAATGCGATCCAACGATTCCTTCACGTCAATCCTTCGGCTCGTCGTTAATCCCCGGCCCACGCTGCATCCAGATACGCCGCGCGGCGTGTTGCAGGTCGGACGGGGTACCGTCATTGGTTACTGTCAGGTCCGCGCGTTGCCAGCCTGTGGACATTCCCTGCTGGGCGGTGACACGGGCACCGGCCACGGCCGGCGCCAGCCCCGTCCTTTGTACCAGACGGGCAATCCGCAACTCCGCCGGCGCATCCACCAGGATCACCAGATCCGAAGTCGGTGGCGACGGCAAGAGAAAATACACGGCGGCATCCAGCACGGCAAGCGGCGGTCCCTGGGGACGTACACACGCCGCCAGGCGCTCCTCCATCAGGACGGACAGGGGTTCGTGGGTCAGGGAATCGAGTTTCGCCAGTGCCCCCGGGTCCTGGAAGACCAGATTGCCCAGCCTGCACCGGTCCACGACACCGTGGGCGACCATTTCCGCGCCGAAGCTCTCGGCCACGCGGGCGGCCACTTCCGGTCTGGCCAGGATCTCGTGGCCCAGTTTGTCACCGTCCACCACGGCAGCCCCCAGGTCGGCCAACGCCGCCGTGAAAAGGGACTTGCCCGCTCCCGCGGGGCCGGTTACCACCCAGCGCATCATCCGTGGGCCTCGGACCAGTCCCCACCGGTGTGCATATCCACCACCAGGGGAACGTTCAGCTCCAGGGCACCCTCCATCCCCTCGCGCACCAGTACGCGCACCTCGTCCAGTTCGCCACGTGGTACCTCGAGCACCAGTTCGTCATGCACCTGCAACAGGAGCATGGTGCTCAATTGACGCCGTGCCAACTCGTGGTCGATGCGCAGCATGGCCAACTTGATGAGATCCGCCGCCGTGCCCTGGATGGGGGTATTCACCGCCGCGCGTTCCTGGAAGGAGCGGACACCGGGATTCTCCGCCAGGATGTCCGGCAGCAGCCTGCGCCGCCCGAGCATGGTCACAACGGATCCTGCGTCGCGCGCACTCTCTCTTGTGCTCTCGATAAAGGAACGGACGCCCGGATAGGTGGCGAAGTAGGACTCGATGAAGGCCGCGGCCTCCTTCACCGTCACTTCGATCTGGCGGGCGAGAGCCCGCGCCCCCATGCCGTAGATCACTCCGAAATTGATGGCCTTGGCCCGTCCCCGCATATCCGGGGTTACCTCGTCTTCGGATATGCCGGCAATGAGCGCCGCCGTGCGCCGATGTACGTCGGCGCCTTCGCGGAAGGCCGCCAGCAATCCGGGGTCCTCGGCCAGGTGGGCCAGCAGCCGCAATTCCACCTGGGAGTAGTCCGCCGACAGGAACACGTTGTCCGGCGCGCGCGGTATGAAGGCACGGCGTATGCGGCGGCCCAGCTCGGTGCGGATCGGTATGTTCTGCAGGTTGGGATCACTGCTGGAAAGACGTCCCGTCGCGGCCACCGCCTGGTTGTATGACGTGTGGACGAGGCCCGTAGCGGGATGGGCCAGCATGGGCAACGTCTCCACATAGGTATTTTGCAGCTTGGCTACCTGGCGGAACTCGAGGATGGCCGCGGGCAGGGGATGTTCAGCGGAAAGGCGGGTCAATACCGAGACGTCGGTGCTCCAGCCGGTGGCCGTCTTCTTGACCGGCTTGAGTCCGAGCTTCTCGAAGAGAATCACCGCCAGCTGTTTCGGACTCTGGATATTGAAAGGTTCCCCGGCCAATTCGTGGATCTGTTGCTGCAGGCGTTCCAGTTCCTGTTCGAACTCCCGTTTCAGGTCCGCCAGGAAGGGCAGGTCCAGCTTGATGCCGTGGCGCTCCATCCGCAGCAACACGCTCGAGACGGGCATCTCCAGATCCTCGAACAATCCTTCCAGCCCGCTCTCCTTGAGCAGCGGCAGCAGCACTTCCGACAGCCGCAGCGTGTAGTCGGCATCCTCGGCCGCGTACAATGCCAATCGGTCCGGATCCACGGCCAGGATGTCCCGCAGGCGATCACCGGCGGCAAAGAGGTCGCCGTAGGGCATCATGACATGATCCAGGAACTCCACCACGAGGGCATCCAGACCGTGGCTCTGGCGACCCGGGTCCAGGACATACGAGGCCAGCATGGTATCGCAGCACCTGCCGCCCAGGGGCATACCGTGGCGTTCCAGGATCCACCGGTCGAATTTCAGGTTCTGGCCCACCTTCAGGCAACCGGTATCGGCCAGCACCGGGGCCAACAGGTCCCGCACGCTGGCGAGTCGTGTTTCCTCGGGTCCCACGGGAAAGAGCGTACCGCCCGCCGACTCGCCGTTTGTTTCCCGCCAGAGCACCGGCACGTAGGCCGGGGGCAGCCGTTGTCCCTCCAGGTCCCAACCCGCCAGGCAGACCCCCACCAGGCGAGCCGTGTCACGTCGCAAACCGTCGGTCTCGGTATCTACGGCCAGTGGTCGGGCGGGATCTCGCCGGGCCAGCCACCGGGTCAGGTCGTCATCCGTGGCCAGGAGCTGATAGCCACGCGCCGTGCGACGCTCTGACCACTGGTCGATCGCATCAGCGGGGGCTGCCGGCTGGGACTTGCCGGGCTGCGGCTCCCTGCCTGTCTGCTTGCTCGAGACCCGTCCCGCAGACGGTGCGGCATCGTGGGCCCTGACCAGTTTCTGCGCCAATTCCTGCACCCGCCGCAACCCCAGTTCCTGCAACAGCGCCGCGGCCTTCGTTCCCGTGGGCAGGACCGGGTCCATAGCCGTCCAGTCCACCTCCATATCCACATCGTCACGAATGACGAAGAGATCCCGTGAGAGGAATACCTGTTCGCGATTCTCACCCAGGACACGCTTCAACCGGGGGGTAAGTCTGCTCTTCTCGAGCCCGGCATAAAGTCCTTCCAGGTCTCCGAATTCCGTGATGAGCTTGAGGGCCGTCTTGTCCCCCACGCCCGGTGCGCCGGGAATGTTGTCGGACTTGTCTCCTGCCAGGGCAAAGACCTGCACGAGATCGGCCGGTTCCAGGCCGAACTTGCGACGCACGCCATCAGCAGTGAGTTCGGTGATCTCGTCTCCGCGACGCCCCGGCTTGAGCATGCCGATGCGCCCATCCAGCAACTGCATGAAGTCCTTGTCGCCCGAGTACAGCCAGACCCGGTCCGGTGGATCGGCTGCCTGGGCCGAGCGCCGGGCCATGGTGGCGATCACGTCGTCCGCCTCCACCCCCCCCTGCCGATATACGGGCAGACCCCACGCTGACAGCAGTTCGTCCAGGCGGGGCAACTGCGCCGCCAGTTCCTCGGGCATGGGTTTGCGGTGGGCCTTGTAGTCAGGGTACATCTCGTGGCGGAAGTTGGGGCCCTTCATATCGAAGACCACCGCGATACGCTGCGGTTTGCGGGTTTCGATAAGGCGCAACACGCTGTTGCAGAAGCCGAAGGCCACGGACGTGATCTCGCCGTCCGGAGCGGTCAGCGGGCGCTTGGCGAAGGCATAGTGGGAGCGGTAGGCCAGTGCCGTACCATCTATGAGCACAAGCGACACGGCGCTTCCTTTCCGCCGGACAGGCGGGGCTCAGGTGCGATACAGGTTGTGGGCACGAATGAACGCCAGGACATCCGCGGGCAAATCCGGTACCTGACCCGCACCCTCGGCCAGGATACCACGGATCCGGGACGAGGACACCGGCTCATGGAAATCCTCCACCATCACGATCCGGTCGGCGGCAACGGAGGCCGGAGCAGAAGCGGGATATCCCCGGCGGGTGTAGACCAGCAGGCGTGCCATCGCCACGATTTCCGCCGGCTCATGCCAGGTATCGAAAGTGGCCAGGTGATCGGCGCCGATTACCAGGCACCAGCGATCGTTCGGGTGCCCGGCCACCAGATGGCGCAAGGTGTCCACCGTGAATGAAGGGCCGGGGCGGTTGACCTCGAAATCGTCCACCGTCACCCGTGGCTCGTGGGCGAAGGCCAGACGTACCATGGCGAGACGTTGGTCGGCTCCGGCATGCACCCGGTTCTTGTGGGGCGAAATGCGAGCCGGCACCACTACCAGGCGATCGGCCAGTCCCCGGTGCAGCAGATGGGTCGCCAGGGCCACATGCCCGTCGTGGACCGGATCGAAACTCCCGCCCAGGACAGCCCGGATCATGCTTCCTGTTCCTGCTTGTCCCGCAGATCCATCAACGCCTTGCGGGCACTTTCAGTGTGGCGGCTGTCCGGATATTCGTTGATCAGGCGCTGATACATGTCGCCGGCGGTGGCTTCGTCTTCGAGTTTGCCGGCGGTGCGTGCCCGTTCCCAGATCACGTCGTCGATGAGGTTGCTGCCCGCCTCGAAACGGAGGATGTCATCCAGCGCCAGGGCCGCGGCCTGGTGACGGCCCAACTGGCGGTAGACCTTCACCTGGCCAAGGCGCTTGCGCACCATCATGTCTGATATTTCCTGCAACCTCTCCTCTACCGCCGGTAGGTGGCTGGAAGACGGGTACTCTTCCATGAATCTCACGAAGTGCAGCCGCGCCTGATGGGCGCCGGTCATGTCCCGCGACACGTGCCCGACCTGTGAGAGGTACGCTTCACCCTCCATGAAAAGGGCATCCTCCACCCGATCACTGACCGGGTAATCCTTGCGCAGAATCTGGAACTCCACCGCCGCCAGCGGGAATTCCGCGGTGGCCATGTATGTCATGCCCTTGAGATACTGTGCTTCCGGCGCCAGGCTGTCGGTGGGATTGTGCCGCACGAACGACTCCAGTGCCGGGATGGCTTCCAGGTTGTTGCCGTGCTCGGCGTAGTAGGCGCCCCGTTCAAAGGATCCCACGGGGTAGGGATTGTGCAGTCCGCAACCCGCCAGCAGGATCAGGATGCCGAGACCGGCGCCGAGTCCAGCACCGGCCAGGGCGCGCAGACGGGCCGGAACAGCGGCGGCGATGCGATTCACCATGGGAGAGTACGTCCTTCCGCGGGGCGGCACCCCGCCGGGGTCAGTTGGTCGTGTTGGCGAAGTAGACGAGGATAAGGCCGGTCAGGGCGCCGAGAACCACAATTTCCTCCGTGCGCCGTTGCCAACCGCTTTCCGACGTCTCCGCGGTGGTGAAGGTATACATGTCGGAGTTCACGGCGTCGAAATCCCCCGCCGGAACCCGGTCGCTGAAGGAACGTGCGACGCGACGGCCGAGCAGCACCCGCCCCGAAGCCGACTCCGTGATCTGCAGATACGCGTCGATCTCCAGGTCGCGTTCGATCCAGGTCTGCCACAGGCCGAGGGTCCGCCCCACGTCGGGATAGCTCAGGTCCACTCCCGATACGGCATATCCGTAACGCACGTCGTGCTCCGGTTCGTCCTCGCCCTCGGCGGCGGGATCGTAGATCTCGTAACCGCGGGCAGACAGCTGACGGAACGCCGTCGCACCGAACATGGTGTTCTCTTCACTGTCGCTCCGGGGCACCAGCAGGATCCTCGCCGGCGGTGCCGGCAACACCTGGGTGGAAGCCGCAACGATGTCCGCCATGAGGGACTCCACCAACCAGATATTGGTGCGGATGGTATCCGCGGACGCCGGGGCCACTTCCCCGGTCTGGGCCAGGGCCATGGGCGCGGTCAGCGACAGCAGCACCAATCCCAGAACCAATCCCGTGGACCTTCCTCCATACCTCGCCAGCCGCGGCTTGCTCATGCTTTGACCTTCCGCCATCAGGTTCCGATCCCTTGTCATGCTCCTGCTGTTCGCGCCCAGGTGTCATGGGGGCTCACGGCCAGGAATTCCGCCGAGATCCATTGCCCCGCGGCGAGACCTTGTCCCGGCAGGGCCACCAGTCCGTCCAGGTCGTAGCCGTAATGGGCACTTCTGGCCAGGGCGACCGGTCCGCCCCCACCGCATACATCATCCAGCAGATCCCGTTCCCCCGGACGATGCCAGATCCCTTCGCCCAGCGAGGCCAGCAGATCCACTACTTCGGGATCATCCGCCGCCACGATCCGGTCCACCACCGTGTCCCAGGTGCGACCGAGCCGGGTCAACTGGCGGCGCTGGGAAATCTCGGTCTGCAGATCCCCGATGAGCGCCTCGCGGTCGAGAATTACCTCCTGGGGCACCGGGTCGGCCAGCTCCGCCGCCGGCGTTCCCTCCTCGGGAGAATAACGGTACGTCCCGAGGTGGTCAAACTCGACGGCGGCCAGGAAGTCGGCCAGCATCTCCACGTCCTCCTCCTCTTCACCGGGAAACCCCAGCAGGGCGGTGGAGCGAAGTACCAGATCAGGTCTCCCCTCGCGCAGGGCCGCGAAAAATCCCACCGAGCCCGCCTTGCCACCCGGTCGGCGCATGGCCTTGAGAATGCGGGGCGACGCGTGCTGCACCGGCAGGTCCAGATACGGAGCCACCGAGGGCAGGTCCAGCAGGCGCCGCAACTCATCGACCTTGACCAGACCGGCGTACAGGTACAGCAGACGCTGCCTGCGCAGACCGGTCACGCCGTCGAGGGCCGTGACCAGTTCCACCAGGCTCTGACCCGTATCCCGACCGAAGTCACTCGTGTTCTGTGACACGATCTGTATCTCGGTGACGCCCCGCTCCACCATACCACGCACTTCGGTGACGATTTCGGCCACGGATCTGCTGCGCTGCCTCCCCCGGATCAGGGGAATACGGCAGAAAGTGCAGGCGCAGTTGCAACCCTCGGCTATCTTCACGAAGGCCATGTGGGATGGCGTCAGCAGGGGGCGGTTGATCATGCCCACATAGCTGGCCCGTTCCGGCAGATCCACCAGGGGCAGACCGGCAGTGGCCATGGCGGGGCGGGGCGGTCCTGCCATGGCAAAAGCGTCCGTGTCCGGCCCGGCGGTATCCGGGGCGATCGGAGCGGGTTCCTGCCCCGTGCAGGCGGCCACCACCCTCTCGAACTGGCCCACCCCGGCCACCAGGTCCACTTCGGGATAGGCCTTGGCAATGGCGGCCCCGTGCTCCTGGGACCAGCAACCGCAGACCACCAGCATGCGCCCGTCCTTGTGGTCGGCAAGTTCCCGCAGGGTGTCCGCACTGTCGATCCGCGCTCCCTCGATGAATCCGCAGGAGTTCAGGACCCAGATATCCGCGTCGTCGGGGTCGTCCGCCGCCACGATGCCCCGTCCCCGGAACACGTTCAGCAGAGCCTCGGAGTCCACCAGGTTCTTGTCGCAACCCAGGGTCAGACAGAAGACCTTGCGCGTCATGCTTCGCCCTCGCCCACCGCCGGCAGGTCTTCGGGTTTGACGAGGACGTCACGGGCCTTGCTGCCGGTGAACGGACCAACCACACCGGATTCCTCCAGCATATCCATCAGGCGACCGGCGCGGGTATAGCCGATGCGCAGCCGGCGTTGCAGCAGTGAGGTGGATCCACTCTGGTGCAATACGACCACCCGCATGGCATCGTCATACAGGTCGTCCTCGCCGCGGTAGGCACTGCCGTCGGAGGTCCCGCCCTGCAGGCTGATCTCCTCGGTCAGACCCTCGTAACCACGCCAGTGCGCCGCCACGGCTTCGCACTCGTCCACATCGATGAAACTGCCATGGACGCGCACCGGCAGCGCCCGCCCCGGCTGCAGGTAGAGCATGTCGCCGTGCCCGAGCAGTTTCTCGGCGCCGTTCATGTCCAGCACGGTGCGCGAGTCGTTCTTCTGGATCACCCTGAAGGCGATACGACAGGGTATGTTGGCCTTGATCACGCCCGTCAATACATCCACGCTTGGTCGCTGGGTGGCCAGGATCAGGTGGATTCCCACCGCACGCGCCTTCTGGGCCAGGCGGGTGATGGGCCCCTCGAAATCGCCGCCCATCTGGATCATGAGATCCGCCAGTTCGTCCACGATGGTCAGGAAATACGGCATGGGCTCTTCGACCTTCTCGCCGTCGGCATTGACCACTTCGCCCCGGGCCACCTTGTCATTGTATTGCTGGATGTTGCGTACCGACTGTTTGGCCAGTTGCCGGTAGCGCAACTCCATCTGGGCCACCATCCACTGCAGTGCCCGGAGGGCCTCGCGAGGATCCGTGACCACCGGCAACAGCAGGTGGGGAATGCCGTTGTAGACGTTCATCTCCAGCATCTTGGGATCGATCAGGACCAGCCGCAGGCGGGAGGGGTCGTTTCTCAGGAGCAGATTACAGATGATGGCATTCAGGCATACCGACTTGCCGCTGCCCGTGGAACCGGCCACCAGCAGGTGGGGCAATGCCGCCAGGTCCACCGACACCGGTCGCCCGACCACGTCCTTGCCCAGCACTACACCCAGCGGCGGACGGTCCGCCGCCTCCACTGTCCCTTCAAGCACCTCGCGCAGGCGAACCATGCGGGCCGTGGGATTGGGGATCTCGATACCCACGGCGGCCTTGCCGGGTATGGGGGCTTCCATGCGGATGGAGCGGGCACGCATGGCCAGAGCCAGGTCGTCCGATCGCTGCACTATCTGGCTGACCCGGATGCCGGCGCCAGGCTGGTATTCGAAGGTGGTGACCACCGGTCCCGGGCGTACGTCCTTGACCTCGCCTTCCACACCGAAGGAACGCAGGGTGTCCTCCAACAGGTCGGCCGCCGTGTCCAGATCACCGGTGGGCCTGACCATGGTTTCGGGGTCGGCGGGCGTCAATAGATCCAGTCCGGGCAGGCGGACCGGTCCCTTCCGTCGTTTCTTCGGTCGGGACGTTGGTGTCGGTGGACGCGTGGCATCGGTAGCGGCGATCATCCCGTCACCCGCACCGTTGGCGCCGGGCAGGTTGCGTTCCTCGACTGCAACTTCCGGCTCCGGGACCGTATCGACATGGACAACCCGTTCGCGGGTTTCCCGCGTTGGATCCGGACCGGGATCCAGGCCAGGTTCGTTCCCGGTCTCCACCGGATCCCCTGGAGATTCCTCCACCGAGGCAGGATCACTCTGCCGTCCGGCGATAAAGCCGCCTACCGCTCGGCCCACGGCCAGCCATGGCCGCACGAAAAGCCCCCGCATGAGGGCCACCAACGCGCCGGCCAGCACCGCCAGGACCCGGCCCAACCCGACCACCACCGGACCCAGCCACGGGCGCAACAGTGCCACCACCGCCACCAACAGGAAAACCGACAGGAAGATACGCCCGCCCCAGAGTCCGAAGAGGGCATGGAAACCGCGAGCCATGGTGAAACCCACGATGCCGCCGAGGCGCGCACCGGTGTCCGCGGGCAACGGTCCGCCGGGCTGACCCACCCACGCTGCCGAGACCAGCCACAGGGGAATGACCCACAGCATCCGCCTGCCCAGGGGCGCGTGGCGTCCCAGCAGATAGCCACCGCCGAGTACCACCAGTACCACGGGAACCAGCCAGCACCACAGACCACCGAAGACAGCCTGCAGCCCCAGACTCAGCACGCCCCCCACCGGTCCGCCGGGATTGTCCGCGGCAACCAGATCCACCGACTCGCCGCCGGCGACCATCAGCCACCAGGGACCGGTGCCTCCGGTGAGGGACAGGGCCAGGTACATACCGCTGGCCACGAGCAGCAGGCCCGTGAGCCAGGCTGCCTCGTACCACGCGCTGCCGGTCTTCCTGTGTTTAGGCTTCTTCCGAGTTCGCCCTGACACGCAACCCCTCCTGCAGGTGGGATGATTCCTCTTCCAGGAAGCGTGTCGTGGCGCGTCCCGCCAGGAAGACCGGGTTGTCCAGTACCTCCAGGTGGAACGGAGTGCTGGTGGGCAGGCCCTCGAAAACGCATTCGGCCAGGGCCCGTCGCATCCGTGCGACAGCTTCCGCGCGATCCTCGCCATGGGTTATGATTTTGGCCAGCAGC
>QNDV01000023.1 GCA_003646045.1 bacterium | reverse complement strand
TTCTTGGTGAACATGATCTGGCCCGTGCCCCACAGCGCCTGGCAGACCTTGCGGGCATGTCCGGGATAACTCTTGCGGATGGCGACCACCACCAGGTTGTGGAAACAGGCAGACGCCGGCAGGTGGTAGTCCACCACTTCGGGCAGGGGCACCTGCAGCAGGGGCAGGAAAAGCCGCTCGGTGGCCCAGCCCAGCCAGCCGTCCTCCATGGGCGGCTTGCCCACGATGGTGGCCGGGTAGATGGGATCGCGACGGCAGGTGATGGCCGTCACGTGGAAGACGGGAAACTCCGCGGCCAGTGAGTACCAGCCGGTGTGGTCGCCGAAGTCACCTTCGAGACGCCGCTCACCCGGCTCCACATAACCTTCGAGGACGAAATCCGCCTCGGCCGGCACCTCCAGGTCGCAGGTCACGGCCTTGGTCATGGTCACCGGCCGGCCGGTGATGAAACCGGCGAACAGGGCTTCGTCCACGTCCGGCGGCAGGGGCGCCGTGGCGGCATAGGTCAGGGCCGGCGGCCCGCCGATGGCCACGCACACGGGCATGCGCTCACCGTTCTCCTCGTACCGGGCATAATGGGCCGCACCGGTCTTGTGCACCTGCCAGTGCATGCCGGTGGTGCGGCCGTCGAATACCTGCAACCGGTACATGCCGATGTTGCGTCGGCCGTTCTGTGGGTTGCGGGTGATCACCAGGGGCATGGTGATGTAGGGACCGCCGTCTCCGGGCCAGGTGGTAAGAACCGGCATCAGGTCCAGCAGGCCGCGCTCGTCCAGCTGATCGCCCTGTATGACTATCTCCTGACAGGCCCCGCGGGCCACCGTGCGCGGTGTGGTACCGCCCCAGTCCTTCAGTTTGCCCAGCAGGCGCACCTTGTCCCACAGCCCCGAAGGCGGTCCCAGTTCCAGGGGCTCGCGGATGCGCGCCACCGCCTCGTCCAGGTTGTCGCAGCCCAGGGCCCAGGCCAGGCGGCGGCGGCTGGCGAAGAGATTGATCAGCAGGGGCACGGGCCGGCCGTCGGGACCGGTGGCGGCACGGGTGAGACCGGCGGTCCGACCCCGCTCGCCGGGCAGGGGATTCTCGAACAGGAGTGCCGGCTGCTCACCGGCTTTGACGAAGCGGTCCGCCAGGGCGGTGACTTCCAGGTAGGGGTCCACCGGCTCACGGATGCGGATGAGTTCACCCCGCTCCTCCAGGAACTCCACGAAGGCGCGCAGGTGATCGGGTACAAAGCGGGTCATGGACGGTCCTCGGGGCTGGGTCGCCAACGGGCGGCGGCGCCGCCGCCCGGTATGCAGGGATCGGTTGGAAAGCTAGCAGAGGCGCCACGAGGCAGCAAGCCCGTGGCCGGTCATCAACCCCGAGCCACGAACCGCCGTCGGATATCCAGGTGGTAATCGGCCAGGGACTTCAGATCCTGGTCCACATCCAGAATTTCAAGGGCCCGCTCGTACTCTTCCGGGTGCACATGCATGATGTACCGGTAGCCGCCGCGGCCATCAGTCATACCATTGCTGCTGGAGATGTTGATCTTGGCGTCACACAACCGTTGATGGATATCCAACAGGGCACCCAACTGGTCATCTCCGTGCACTATGAAAGCGTGATGGGGTCCCACCAGGCGCAAGCCTTCGTTTCGGGCCAAATCGCCCAGCCAAGTGGCGTTCAAGGGGTAGATAACAAGCTGCGTGCGGTCCCGGCCCACCGGGAACGCATTGAACGCCAGCAGGTTGACCTCTTCCGAGGCCAGGGTCTTGAGGAACGAGCAACCCATGCCGGGCTGATCCTCGACCGTCGTGTAGTAGTAGTCCACACTGTAGATGCTGGCAGCCATGGCCGCCCTCCTTCGTTCGCGGCACCTCCCATGCCGTCCGGAATCGCGTGGGGGCGATTCCGCACCTGACGCCCCCTCCCGCTCCAGGAACTACGGGGGACATCAAAAAAGGGTTCACCGCCCATTCCGGTTCCTCGGGAATGGACAATATCATTGTACCACAGATAAGGAATGGTTGCGATGGCGAGATGCCGATTCAGGCCCCGGACAGTCTGGTCCAGACGTCCACCGACGGCTTGATCGGGCGACCCAGAACCGCCTCCACCACGCCGTGCTGCTCCGGGGGGCCGTCCCCGTGGCGATGGACCGCTCCCAGGCCCTCGTGATGATGCAGCACCTGCCAGCCGGGAAAAAAGTCGAGGATCTCCTCGGGGTGGAAATAGAACAGGTGGCGATCATTCACGGGATCATGCCGGGCCCGGGGACCGGCTGTCTGCCAGGGCGCCTCGGGAATCTCGAAGCGGGGATCCCCCGTATGCCAGGCGGTGATCCAGACTGTGCCACCGGGGCGCACCCAGTCCCGCAGGAGATCGGCCAGGGGCGATACCTTCGTGGACGGCAACATCTGGAACAGGCCGAAGCAGAGGACGCCGTCGTAGGGCTCGTCGGTCTGGTGGGCGAAGATATCCTCCCGGAGCACCGTGCAGTCCAGGCCCTCGGCGGTGGCGATGGTATTGACCTGGGTCACGGCCTCGGCCGACAGGTCCACGCCGGTGACCCGGCAGCCACTGCGCGCCAGGGGCAGGGCGTGGCGGCCCTGGCCCGAGCCCAGGTCCAGCACCCGGGAACCAGGCGGCAACCGGTCGGTGAAAGCCGGCAGCAATGGACTTGGATCAGACCCGAACCAGTCGGGTGTGCGGTAGATATCGTCGTAGTCGCTGCCAGAGGTCACTGAGCCGTCCCTAACGTCGCAACTGCAGTGTCGTCGGATTTGCGGGATTGATCCGGACCAACCTAACATATTATAATGTCTGCTGCTATGCGATCCCTACAACAACACGGTCCCGTATTCGCCCTGCTCCTGGGTCTGACGGTCGTGGCATTCGGCAGGCTGGTGACGACACCCCTGTGGAACCCCACGGACATCCAGGTGCTGTGCGAAGCCCATTCCCTCAGCTCCGACTCAGGCTCCATGTTCCGGCATATCGGCTTCTACTTCAGCCAGCCGATCCTGCAGTTGGCGTTCATGGTGGAGTACCGGCTGTTCGGCATCGACCCGACAGGCTGGATCGCCACCAACCTGCTGATCCACACCATCAACTCGTTCATGGTCTACATGCTGGTCCATATGCTGTTTCCCACCAAGAAACTGGCGGTACTGGCGGCGGCGCTGTTCGCCCTGGGGGTGGGAAACTACGGCAAGATATTCATGTCCATCCACGCCCTGGAGTCCCTGCTCATCTCCACCTTCCACATCCTCGTGTTGTACTTCTTCATCCGGAACGATTTCCGGCACGGGGGACGGATCATCTCGCCGCTCTTCGTGCTGGGCCTGGGTCTCTACCTCATGACGGGTCTGACCAGGAACGCGTCCTTCTCGCTGATCGGCTGCCTGATCGCCTACAAGGCCTTCTTCTACGGGACCCAGCGACGACGCCTGGCAACGGCCGACATCCTGGTCTTCCTGGTGGTCGGCACCCTGTTCCATCTGGCCCAGTCCCGCTGGGGCCATGTCCAATCCATCCTGATGGTGGCTCCCGGTGAACAGTTCTCGTTGCACTCGGTGAAGATCCTGTTCCTGTATCTCGTGTTCATGGCTTTCCCCATCCAGCAGAGCACTATTCTGCGGGACGCGCCGGCGTGGGTGCGCTGGGTCTTCGAGATCCGCTATCTGGTAAGGGGCATGATCTCCCTGGCCATCGTGTCCTTCAGCTTCTTCGGGTTCGTGTTCGGCAATCGCGCCATCCGCTTCTTCATAGCCTGGACCTTCATCACCCTGCTGCCGTTCAGCGGTTTCGCGCCCGAGACGAGCTGGTTGAACCTGTCCCACCTGTACCTGACTTCCATCGGCTTCTGTGTGATCATGGCCACCGCCGCCATCGGTACGTACAACCTGCTGGCGGGATCCGGCTGGCGGCGCCACCTGCCCTACCTGCTGCCCCTGATCTACGTGATGGTATCGGTGGTCCTGACCCACGAACTGGACCAGCGCAACCGCTGGATCGCCAGGCAGCCCCAGACTCTCGAGGCCGTGGCCTACCTGCACGGTGTCTGCCTGGTGGAGCCCGACGACAGTCAGTGATCAGCCCAGCGCCCGCTCAAGACTCGCCAGCCCCGCACCGATCCACGCCACCGACCAGCGCACATACACCAGGCGATTCTCGAGCCGCGGCGTAAGCTGGTACTTCCAGGCGCCGCCGGGCAGGGCCATGTGCTCCATGATCCAGGCCGCGGTGTGCCGGGCCTGCTCCAGATCGCCCAGGCGCACGAGGGTCAACAGGGCCTGGCCGCAGCAGGTGGCGTCGATGGGAAAAGTCCGGTTGTCGTAGTAACGGGGCGCACCATCGTCCCGGAAGAAGTGGCGCCGGTAGTACTCCGTACCGCGGGTCACGATGTCGGCAAAGGTGTCGTCACCGGTCAGTCTGCCGAAGGCGTCGAGACCGTCCAGGTTGTAGCAGGTGTGGAAGTGGTCGGCCCAGGAACGGGCGTCGCCCAGGGCGTAGGGCCAGCTGCCGTCGTCGCGCTGGTGCCGGGCCACGTAATGCAGGGTGGTGCGGGCGGTATCGACCCACTCGGTGTTGCCACCGGCCAGGTGTGCGGCCTGTACCAGCAACCGGGCGCCCTTGACCGTGGCGTTCAGAACCTTGTTGTGGTCCCGCGGCGAATAGGAGAAGCAGAACCCGTCCTCTACCCGGGTCCGGTTCAGATCCCCGGTGACGAAGGTGGCGGCGTCCACCACCAGGTCCCGGGCGGCGGGCAGGTCGTAGTGGGCATGGGCCTGGAACAGGGCGTGGGTCACGAAACCCGTGGCCACCACCGTGGGCAGGCCGGCGGGAAAACAGGCGTAACGGGCTTCCCAGTCGAAGTCGTAGCCCCAGCAGGAGCCGCTCCACCCCGGACTGCGCAATCGCTGCAACTCACCGACCAGGCGCTCCACCTCGGCACGACGGTCGTTCCTGCCGGCGGCCCGGTCACGTTCGGTCCACGCCTGTATGGCCAGGGCCAGGGTCACCGGGTTGTAGCCCGGTCGAATACCCAAAAGGGGTCGGGTCTGGAAAGGCAGCCGTTTCAACACCTGCTGGAATCCCCACCGCGGCAGTTTGGCGCTGCGCAGGATCGGCAGGGAGAACAGTGGCGACATGAGCCCGTCGTAGGGATCGTAGCCCCGGTAATCCACGCGGCGCAGGTAGGCCTCGGTACGATTGAGGGCTTCACGCAGGTCGGTGGCGACGAAGTTCAAGGGGACTCCCGGGGTAATCAGGATCTCGCGGCGGCGTACACTGCGAATATACCAATGAGCGACCGCGCGACAAAGGAGGATTGCCAAACACGCGCAGGCTGGATTTCCCGGCAAACCGGCAGTATCTTACCGGTCACGACTTGATCCGCGGCGCCGCTTCCCGGCGTTGCGCGGTGAAGAATGCCTCACCAAGGGAGGGCCCACAATGGCCAAGTACAAGATTGCCTGGATGCCAGGGGACGGAGTGGGCGTGGACGTGATGGACGCGACGCGTGTCGTGCTGGACAAGCTGGGCTTCGACGCCGAGTACGTGCACGGCGACATCGGCTGGGAGTTCTGGAAGACCGAAGCGAATCCCCTGCCCGACCGTACCATCGAGATGTTGAAGGGTGTGGACGCCGCCCTGTTCGGCGCCATCACCAGCCTGCCCAAGGAAGAGGCGGAAGAAGCCCTGGCTCCCGGGTTGAAGGGTACCGGCAAGGTCTACCGCAGCCCCATCGTGCGCCTACGCCAGGAATTCAACCTGAGCACCAACCTGCGCCCGTGCAAGGCCTACGAGGGCAATCCCCTGAACTTCAAGGACGGCCTGGATCTGGTGGTCTTCCGCCAGAATACCGAGGGCCTGTACATGGGTGTGGAGTACCATCCCCTGCCCCAGGACGTGCGGGAGAAACTGACCGAGACCCACCCTTCGCAGATGGGCAAGCTCGACGGCGTGGACAACGAGGACATCGCCATCAGCACGCGCATCTTCACGCGGCAGGGCTGCCAGAACATCGTGCGCGACGCCTTCGAGTACGCCCAGAAGTTCGGCTACAAGTCGGTGACCGTGGTGGAGAAGCCCAACGTGGTGCGCGAGACCAGCGGCCTGATGGTGCGAGAGGCCCGCAAGATCGCCAAGAACTACCCCGGCATCGAGCTGTGGGAAACCAACATCGACGCCATGTGCATGTGGCTCGTGAAGAACCCCCAGGAATACGGCGTGCTGGTGGCCAGCAACATGTTTGGCGATATCGTCAGCGACCTGTGCGCCCAGCTGGTGGGTGGCCTGGGCTTCGCCTGCAGCGGCAACATCGGCGACGAGGTGGCCGTGTTCGAGCCCAGCCACGGCTCGGCCCCCAAATACGTGGGCATGAACAAGGTCAACCCCATCGCCATGATCCTGTCGGCCAAGATGATGCTCGACCACCTGGGCGAGAGCGACATGGCCCGCAAGCTGGAGGACGCGGTGGCTATGGTCATCGCCGAAGGCAAGGTGCGGACCTACGACATGGGCGGCAGCGACACCACCAGCGGGATGGCGGAAGCTGTCGCAGCTCGGTGCTAGCAAACAGGATTCGTGATCCCCGGCCCCCCGGTATACCCGGGGGGCCGTTTTCTTGCGTGCGGTCGCCGGAGTCGGCAGTATCCGCGTTGTCGCTTCCGCCCGATGCAGTTACGATAAGAGGCGGAGGATTGAACAATGACGAATCCCGATCCCATGCGGATCTCCGGCGACGAACTGCGGCGCCTATTCGAGAATGGCCCCCTGGGCTACCAGTCCCTCGACAGCGAGGGGCGGATCGGCCATGTCAACGACGCCTGGTTGGAGCTGCTGGGCTACTCGGCCGACGAGGTGATCGGCCGCTGGATCGGTGATTTTATCGCTCCGGAGGACCTGGCCCAGCTAGCCGAACGATTCCCCCGGTTCCTGGCCACGGGCGAAGTACGCAGGCTGGCCTTTTCCCTCCGGCGCAAGGACGGTACGCCCATCCGGGTCGAGGTGGACGGCCGCGTCGAGGACAAACCCGACGGGACCCCCCTGCGTACCCACTGCCTGCTGCACGACGTATCTGCGCTGCATACCAGCCGCGAGCAGTTGCAACATCTCTTCGAGAACGCTCCGGTTGGCCTGTGGGCCGAGGACTTCTCGGCGGTAAAGGCCGCCCTGGACGAACTGCGGAACCGCGGCGTGACCGATCTGGACGCCCATCTTCGCGGAGACCCCGGGGAACTGCAGCGACTGGCCTCACTCGTCAGGGTGGTCGATGTCAACCAGGCCGTCCTGGACCTGCACGGCGCCACGTCCAGGGAACAACTGCTGTCATCCATATCTGATACGTTTACCGCCAAGTCCTTCGAAGGCTTCCATCGTGAGGTGGTGGCTCTCTTCAACGGTGCCAGAGAATGCACGGTCGAGTCGGAACTGAGGACTTTCGACGGCGAAGTGCGCCCGGTCCTGGCCCGGATCCTGCTGGATCCCCAGTTTACCGACTGGTCCGTGGCCTACGTGGCCATCACCGACCTGACCGACGCCAAAGCCAACGCGCTGCTCAACACGGCGATGGAGCAGGCCGCCGAGATCATCATGGTCACGGACTGCGAAGGGGTCATCCAGTATATCAATCCGGCCTTTACCCGGATCACCGGCTACGAGCGTGGCGAAGCCCTGGGCCGCAACGTGAATTTCCTGCGCAGTGACCTGATGGATGACGACTACTTCAGAAGAATGTGGGCCACCCTGACCGCCGGTCGTGTCTGGAGCGGCCCCATGACCAATCGGCGCAAGGACGGCAGCCTGTACGAAGAGGAAGCCACCATCTCACCGGTGCGGGACCGGACAGGCCAAGTCATCGCCTATGTGGCGGTCAAGCGCGATGTCACCCGCGAGCGCGACCTGGAGCAGCGCCTTGTCCAGTCCCAGAAACTCGAGGCCGTGGGGCAGCTGGCCGGTGGTATCGCCCACGACTTCAACAATATCCTGCAGGCCATGACGACGTCCCTGGAGTTCGCTGCCGACGAGACCCAGCCCCCCGAGACACGGTTACAGGACCTGGGTATCCTGCATCGCGCCGTCGAGCGGGCCACCGTCCTGACCCAGCGCCTGCTCACTTTCAGCCGGGGGCAGACCCTGAAACTGGACGAGGTGGCGGTCGATCAGCTCCTGGAGCATATGCTGGAGATGATGCGTCGCCTGATCGCGGCAAACATAGTGCTGGACTACCGGCCTGGGGCCGACAAGGAAATCTTGCGGGCGGACTTCGGGCAGTTGGAGCAGGTCCTGGTGAATCTCTGTGTCAACGCCCGCGACGCCATGCCCGACGGCGGCACCATCACCGTGGAAACCGACGTGGTGACCGTGAGCGAAGAGGAGATCGGTTCCCACCCCTGGGCCGAGGCCGGCGACTACGTGACCATCACCGTAAGCGACACGGGCTGCGGTATGGATGCCGGCGTCCTGAAACAGATCTATGAGCCGTTCTTCTCCACCAAGGACACAGGCAGGGGAACGGGTCTGGGGCTATCGGTGGTCTACGGTGCGGTGAAGAAACACGGGGGGTTCCTGCGGACCGACAGTACGCCCGGCGAGGGATCCTCATTCGTTGTCCACCTGCCCCGGGGCAAACCCGGGGGCGTGACCCGCAAAGAGACCAGACCCTCCCGCGAAGTCCGTGGCGGCTACGAGACTATCCTGGTGGCGGAAGACGACCCCATGGTACTTACCAGTGTGCACCGGATCCTCGAACGCGGAGGGTACGAGGTGGTGACAGCCACCGATGGAATCGAGGCCTGCGCCCTGGTGCAGGCCACTCCCGACCGTTTTGCCCTGGTGCTGCTCGATATCATGATGCCCAACCTGGGCGGTCGCGAGGCGGCGCAGCGCATTGCCACCCTGGCTCCGGACACCGCCATCCTGTTCAGCAGCGGCTACAGCAGCGGCGTGTTCGATGATGAGACGGATCATCCCGAAGTACTGCGTAAGCCGTACGACGGTAATCAGTTGTTGAGCCGGGTACGGACAGCCATCGGCGGGGCCTAGGCCCTATTTCCCCACCACCGCCGTGTTGGGATAGAAAGTACTCCAGGCGAACCAGAAAGACGTGCGCACCAGCAGTTCACCACCGTCTCCGGCGAAGGCCCGCACGCCGCCGTCGACTGCACGAGCCACCCGCACCTCATTGCCTGCCAGATCCACCGTGATCTCGTCTCCGGGTTTCAGCACCTCGTCGCGCACGGCCACCGCATGGGGGCCATCCACCAGGCCGTGCACCAGGGCCTTGGCCGGCATGCGGTCCTGCAGCCAGATGGTGCGGAACATCCCGGCGCGATCCTGGTCGGCGAAGTAGCGTTCGTAGCGCGAAGAAAGGATCTCCTCGGACTTCTTCAACACACGCGTCGCGGGATGGGCCCGCCTCCAGTCTGCCCACGTGGTCTGCACAGACGGCAGATGGGCCAGTTCGCGGCCCTCGTAGCTACCTTCCAGACAGCGTCCGTTGACGTGGCTCCACAGCGAGCCGCTCTCCTCGTCCATCATGACCATGCTGTTGCGCCACAACTTGCCCGACACGATCAGGGTCAGGACTTTCCCATCGACCTCGCGGGCGTAGACCACGCCCGTATGGCAGAGGGGTCACCAGGTGGCGGCGATGGCCGTGCCCGCCAGCTGGTCGTTGACGATCTCGTGATGATCCAGCTGCCACGTCGACCAGCAGACGGCGTCGTCACCGCTGACCATACCCATCACCGGTTCCTGGTTCGACATCTGGGCGTCCGCCTCCGCGCCGGAGACGTAGGCCGGTTCACGAATGGCCGGGATCCCGTCGGGCGGCAACAGCGTGTACATGGAATCGCCGTCGAAGACGCCGTGGACCTCGGGCTGGTGGCGCTGGGCGGCAGCCGGCGCCAGGAGTGCCACAGCCAGCAGGCCGGCGGCCGCCATGGTCAGGGTGGTGCGGTTCATGGTCATCCTCTCGTAGCAGGCCAATCCCTTTTCACGACAAACGTCACACTTGGACCATACCGCAATCCCCACCGCTGGTCATGTGTCCCGTCTTGGGCTAGTCTGGACCTCCAACCCCGAAGGAGAGGCCATGGCTGACCACGAACGCGACGACCTGCGCCCCAGCGCTCCCATCCACCGCCTGGTGGATCCCCTTGCCCGCTTCCTCCACGTGGAGGCTGCCAGCGGCGTGCTGTTGCTGGTGTGCACCGCCCTGGCCCTGGTCCTGGCCAACAGCGGCGCCAGCGAGTGGTACCTGGCGTTGTGGAAGACCAAGGTCGGCTTCACGGTGGGCGACTTCACCATGAGCCACTCGGTGCAGCACTGGATCAACGACGGACTCATGGCCATCTTCTTCTTCGTGGTGGGTCTCGAGGTGAAGCGGGAGATGGTGTTGGGCGAGTTGCGCGACGTCAAACGCGCCACCCTGCCCGTGGCTGCGGCCCTCGGCGGCATGATCGTACCGGCGGGCCTCTACCTGGCCCTGCAGGGCAGCGGCGAAGCGGCCCGCGGCTGGGGCATCCCCATGGCCACGGACATCGCCTTCGTGGTGGGCTGCATGGCGGTCCTCGGCCCCCGTGTTCCCCACATCCTGCGGGTGATGCTGCTTTCACTGGCCATCGTCGACGACATCGGGGCCATCCTGGTCATCGCCATCGGCTATACCGAATCGTTGAATCTGACCGCCCTGGGATTGGCCTTCGTCGGTCTGGGCGCGGTGTGGAGCCTGGGCCGCCTGGGTGTGCGCAGCTTCGGGGTCTACGCGGTGCTGGGCGTGGCGGTCTGGTTTGGCTTCCACGAATCGGGAGTGCACGCCACCATCGCGGGTGTGCTGCTGGGGTTACTGACCCCGGCCACGACCTACCTGCCCACAAACGTCATCAGTGGCATGTTGCGGCGGGCTGACGAAACCCTGCACGGTGGAGCCTGGGTGAACATGAACCACCGCTCGGACGCGGTGCGGGAATTCACCGGCAGAATGCGTGAGGTCATTTCGCCACTCGAGTATCTCGAGGGCACCCTCCATCCCTGGACCAGCTTCATCATCATGCCGATTTTTGCCCTGGCCAACGCCGGCGTCCCCTTCACCATGGGCGATTTCGGCGAGCCCGTGGCCGTGGCCATCATGGCGGCCCTGGTGGTGGGCAAACCCGTGGGTATCCTCCTGCTGAGTTTCCTGGCGGTGAAGCTGGTCACCAAGACACTGCCCGAGGGTCTGACCTGGGGCGGCCTGGTCGGCGGCGGCTTCCTGGCGGGCATCGGGTTCACCATGGCCCTGTTCATTGCGGGCCTGGCCCTGCAGGGCGAGATGCTGGTGATAGCCAAGGTGGGCGTGCTGGGAGCCAGTGGCATTGCGGCGGTGATCGGGATGACCATACTGATGGTGGTGTTGCCCAAGCCAACGGAATAGGGGCTGAGTCTCCTGGGAGTTGTTCGTGGTTGGCCTGCCTGGCGAGGACGCCGGCGCGGGCCCTCGTGGCCCGCTGGGCTCGGGCTGCGGGCCGTTGCGCCCTCCTGGCTCCACGACCCTTCACACGCCCCGGCAGGCAGGCCAACCACGAACAACTCCCAGGGGATCCACCTCCCTGTTCATGTTGGAGAATGTGGAGAGCAGCAAGACTCCCACCAGGCTTCCGTTGCCGGCCAACAAGAAGCTTATCGCGCGATTCATGGCAGACAACACGGCTTGGGTCATCGAAGGCTGCTACTCGAGCCTGCTTGGATACGTCATGCCACATACCTCGGAGATCATCTTTCTGAATCCGGGGGTCGAGACATGCATCGCCAACAGCAACAACCGCCCCTGGGAGCCACACAAGTACGAGTCCCCGGCGGCACAGGCGGCAAATGCGGAAATGCTGGTTGCCTGGATCACTGAATACGACCTGAGGGATGACGAGTTTTCGTTGGCGGCACACCGAAGACTCTTCGATGCCTACAATGGTACCAAGTCTGAATACAGCTCGAACGCCCGCCCCGATTGACCATGTCCAGAACAGGCCACCCAATCTGAAACCACCCGGTGGACATGAAGTACTCTCTTCGCTCTTAACCCTGTATACCGCCGCAAGTGAGGGGGATGCAGGTTCGGTGCGGCGCGGTTGGAGGGCGTGTGGAGGGTCCGTGAGCCACGGATGGCGTAAGGAGCCGGAGCCCGAGCAGGGCGGAGCCACGATGGCTCCGCCCTGCGTCCCGCCAACCGCGTCGCACCGAACCTACATCCCCCACAGGTGCAAGGTATTCACCTCTTGGCCCCGGAGTTTGAGGTAGTAGAACAACTGGGACTTGTGTGATTGCAGGTGTATCACCATGCCCAACAGGTGCTCGCCCAACCGGATTTCGCGATTCGGATCCCAGGGGGCTGCCAGTTTCTTTTGATCCAGATCGTCCTCGCCGGCCTGGGCCAGCATATCCAGCGCCACCTGTTTGTCGGCGGCCAGCAGCTCGCGGGCCTTGGCCACCGACTCCACCGTGGGCAGGGCTTCGGCCGGGGGCAGCATGGACTCGTGGTCGTCCGGGCCATCGCCCATTTCCATGCCCTCGGGCATACCCCAGTCGCCGGTGACGAAACCCTTGAAGCACGCGCCGCAGGAACCGGTCAGATGCATCAGGAGTTGGCCGGTGGTCATCCAGTTGGTGCCCGTGGCCGGTTTCCAGTCCAGGCTGTCATCGTCGACCATGACCATCAAGGCGTCGGTGACCTTGTAGTTCTCGTTGACGGCGGTGGTTAGCAGTTCGGTCCATTTCATGTGATGGCTCCTTGGCGGTTTTTTTCGTCGGCTTGCCGGGGAAGGAGTTCACATGATAGGAAAATTCGAGGCGTACACAAGGCGAATATCGCAGAGATTATCTTGTCGATTACTCCCGTTGCCTTGTCTCGGAACGGCAGCCCATCAAGTCGCAATTATTCTGATATTTATGGCATGACCATGGCCCCCGGGGCCACGGATACAACTGCCCTCACACCTCAGACCAGCAAACTGGCCGGATCCGGACACAAGTCCAACCATTTGTCGCGCTCCGACATCTTCGCCACGCCTGGAAAATCTCCCCGTTTGCCGAGCATGTCCCTGATCTTCTGAAAATGCAGGTGTGGTGGCCAGCCGCCGTTCTCCTTCGCTGATCCCAGTTGGGCAAAGATCTGGCCCCGTTCGATGCGCTGCCCCT
>QNDV01000022.1 GCA_003646045.1 bacterium | reverse complement strand
TGCCGCCTCGCCCAGCGGCGCCAGGTTGTTGACCCGGCCCCAGTCCAGGGTGGGACCGTCGAAGTCCACGCCCAGGGCGCTGTTGCCGCGACGCCGGGCCGCCCACTCGCTGCACAGCAGGGCGGTGCCACAGAAGTCCTCACGGATGAAGGACGGCTTGCGACCGAACTCCTTCCTGAAGACGCGGTCGATGAAGACAACCTCGCAGGCCACGTTCTGCACCGACTTCTCGTACAGCCAATGCTTGTCGGCGTTGCGTGCGGTCAGGCCGCCGTTCCCGGCGAGGGTGTCCATGTGTTCATGGACCTGACCGTCGGTGCGGCTTTTCGTCTTGGCCATGGTCGTGCGCTCCGGTGCCCTAGCGGAAGGGCTTGTGCTCGCGGGCGAAGTACTCGCTCGACATGGTGCGGACCTTGCGCGCCAGGAAAATCAGCGCGATGAGATTGGGCAACGACATCAGCCCGAGAGCCGCGTCACCGAAGTTCCAGACAATTTCCAGGGAGAAGATGGCCCCCATGAAATTCATCACACAGAAGATAATCTTGTACGGCAGGATGTAGGCCGGTCCGAACAGGTAGACTACCGCCCGGTCGCCATAATAGCTCCAGCTGATGGCCGTCGAAATCCCGAAGAGCACCACACCGATGGTAACGATGAAATGCCCCCAGTTGCCAAAGCGCGACAACCCCCGCCTGAAGGCCCACGCCGTCAGGGGCGATCCGTTCTGTGCCATCTCGCCGTGCATCGTCAGGGACGGCAGGTCCTCGGTGGCAATGGAGCCACCGATCACGTCCAATACGCCACCCCAGGGAGTGCCGTCGGGTCCCTTGAATTCCGCTCCGTCCACCACCGAATGGTTGCGCACGAACAGGACGCCACGCGGTACGCCATTGGTGCAGTCCACCGTGCCGTCGTAGAGATCCGCATCGTCGACCACGCCGTTCAGACCCACGTAACTGTCGGTGGTGATCACCGTGATGGCCGACTGGGCGTTCACCGGTACGTTGTCCGGCATCTTTTCCTTCCATACACCCGTGGTCAGGATCACCAGGCCCGTGATGGTGCAGATGATCAGGGTATCGATGAGGGGTCCCAACATGGCGACCACCCCCTCGCGCACCGGCTCGTCCGTCTTGGCCGCCGCGTGGGCGATGGGCGCGGAACCCTGCCCCGACTCGTTGGAAAACAGACCTCGTTTCACCCCCCAGGTCAGCATGAAGATGAAAGTACCGCCGGCCAGTCCGCCCACCTGTGCCGCGGGTTTGAAGGCCGAGCTGACGATCTCCCCCAGCACACCGGGCACCTGCCCGATGTTCATGATGACCACCACCAGCCCACCGGTAACGTAAAGAGCCGCCATATAGGGCACCAGCTTACTGGTCACCGCACCGATGCGCTTGATGCCACCGAGGATGACCGCCGCCACCAGCGAGGCCGAAACCAGTCCGGTTATCCAGGTGGGAATACCCAGGTCGCTGCGCAACTGATCCGCCACGGTAAAAGCCTGAATGCTGTTGCCAGAACCGAAGCTGGAGATCACCGCGCAGACGGCGAAGGTCACCGCCAGCCACTTCCACGACTTGCCCAGGCCCTTCTCGATGTAATACATGGGCCCGCCCGAGGCCGTACCATCCGGCAGGATCACCCGGTACTTGATGGCCAGGGTGCACTCGGCGTATTTCAGCGCCATACCGAAGACAGCCGTCACCCACATCCAGAACAGGGCACCCGGCCCGCCATAGTGCAGCGCCGTGGCCACACCGGCGATGTTGCCGATACCCACGGTCGCACTGAGGGCCGTGGTCAGGGCCTGAAAGTGGCTCAGATCCCCGTCGTGGGAGGGATCGTCGTACTTGCCGCGAATAACTTCAAAGCCGTGCCGCAGCCGGCGAAACTGGATGAAGCGCAGGGTGACTGTCATCACCAGACCGGTCACCAGCAGCATCCCGACCATCACGGGGAAAATGTCAGGCCAGCCCCATACCGTGCCCGCCAGATCAGCGGAAAAATCGTTGATGTATCCCATGAAGACCTTTCATCCCCGGGTCGAGCCACGACGAATTATCGATCCCATGAATACACGACCGGCGGGTGCGGGATCAACCCCCGCGTTGAGGACACCTGTCAGCCGGATTTCCCGGTGCCGGGATTTCGACTGCGCCACGGATGTTTCGCTCGTGCCGGAGGTGGTGGACTTCGAGGGAGCGGGTGCGGTTGCAGCCTGGGGATTGGCATTTATGCTGGTCGCGGGACAGGACCTCGCGGCGGACTGACGGGCCGGTTGCGCGTGGCCCCCGGGGGCCTTCCTTCATTTCAACGAGAGCATCCAGCGCTTCGAGCATCAGTTCTGCCGGATCTGTCGGGATCCCTCCTAATTTGTGAAGGCGTTCGACGAGGGCGGCGCGCTGGGCTACCGCCATTATCAGGGCCAGACTGATACCGAAACCGACGGCTATTTTATGTACCGGACACATCGGAGGAAGACAGCACTGGAGCAGTTAGTTTCTTTAGTTAAAAGATAGCATTACTATAGGTTATCCGGAGCTTGAGCCGCCTCTCCCGGGCCCCAATTCGCGCAGCAGATCCAGATCTCCGGTTCCCATAACCCTTAGCCCCCAAAGGACCAACGGATAGAGCACCACCATCACCGCGAAGGTCCCCAGGAAGGGCCCCCAGCCCAGATCCACCGGCATGGCGGTCCACTCCACTCCCCAGGCGGGCACTACCAACCGGCACAACCCCACCGTAGCCAGCCAGGCCGCCGCCGTGGCCACCGTGGGCCCGAGTAGCGGCCGCAACAGACCCGGCAGGAAGCCCGACCCCCGCAGATACCAGGCGTGCAGTATGAAACCTATCGTCAGGCTGACCACCGTGGCCCAGCCCGCGCCATAGTAGCTGAACCGCGGGATCAGCAGGGCGTTTAGCACCACGTTCACGGACATGGTGATCAGGCCGATCCAGACAAACACCCGTTCCTTCTCGGCGGCGATCAGCAGCCGGCTCAGCACCACCCCCGCCGCCTGCATGGGCAGCCCCCAGATTACGATCTGCATCACCGGTACGCTGTCGGCAAAGCGCGGCCCCTTCTCGAACCAGAAGATGATGGGCCCCGCCACGAAGGTCAGCAGCAGGGTCAGCGGCACGATCAGAATCGTCATGAAACGCAGGGCCCGTTCCCCCAGTCGCCGCGCATCGGTGGGAGATTGCCGGGCGTAACGGGCCATGGCCGGAAAGATCGCCGTGCCGAACAGACCCGGTACCAGGATCATCACGTCCAGCGCCTGGTGACCCTGGCCGTAGATGCCCGCCGCCGTGTTACCCACCATGCTCTTGATCATGGCCGTGTCGATCTTGGTGTAGATGACGCCGAAGGTGGTGGCCAGGAACAGGGGCAGTCCCAATCGCATCATGTACCGCAGGTCCGGTCCGGCGTCGCCCTTTTCGTCACGCCATTGCCAAGGACCGGTATGGGCGAACATCAGCGGCGCCATCACCACCAGACGCGCCGCCTGGCTGGCCAGGGTGGCCCAGATCACTCCCAGCAAGCCGTGTCCCAGATCCAGCAGCCACCAGCCCACCCCGAAGTAGACGAAGGCCGCCACCACCTGACCCAGGGACTGGTACTGGACCTTTTCATGGGCCTGCAGTATGGCGTCGCAGGACATGCTGGTGGTTTCGATGAAAACGCCGACAGCCAGCAGCAGTACCGCGGTCCGATCCAGCGGCCCGTAGTCGGAGAAATGGACCAGGACCGCCACCAGCAGATAGCCCGCCACGGCCGCGGCCCAGCGCAGGCGCAGGGCCGACCACATCAGGGGCAGGGTCAAGCCGGGCCGCCTGGTCACTTCGCGGGTCAGCAACAGGCCCAGCCCGAAGCGCGAGACCACCAGCAGGATGGTGGTGATGGCGATGGCGTTGAACAGGATACCCAGCCCGTCGGGGCCCAGGATGGGTGTCATCTTCTTGCGCAGCAGCAGGGCGAAGATGCGCCCGGACATCAGCCCGACCGTAAGCAGGATCGTGTTCTTGGCGATGCTGCGGGTAGCTCCCACGCTTGCTCCTAGAAATAGCCGCCCGAGGCGGCCGTCAATACCGGACCCACGGACCCGTCCAGACCCCAACTCACATCCAGGCGCGCGACCTGTGAATTGCCGGACCGCAGGGGGCCGAAGCGCAGGCCGCAGCCCGCCTCGTGGCGCAGGCCGGCCACGGCGAAGTCTTCATCGTGCCACCAGGCCCGCCCCGCTCCGTAGAAGGCCGCGGCCCCCATGCGGAACAGACCCAGGATCTCCCAGGGCGAAACCTTGCCGATCTCGGCGTTCCAGCGCACCAGACGGTCGCCGGCCATACCGTCGAAATCCAGAGTGCGCAGACCGCGGCCCAGGCCCAGCACAAAAGCGTCCAGTCCACCCAGCCCCGTGCCCTGGCCACCCTCCACAAAAACGCGGCCCAGCCAGGGAGTATTGCTCGCGCCGGTCTGGCCCACCCAGCCCAGGGTCAGGTCACCCCGCCTGCGCTGCACCCGCTCCGATCCGGTTTCCACCAGGGCCACGGCACGCAGCAGGAAGTGGGAACGGTGATGTCGCCACCATTTGGACAGTACACCCTCGGCCCGCCAGACGTCCTCGCCCCAGGCCGTGGTCGATCCCGTCTGGCTACCGGCCGGGCCGATCCGCAGATCCAGGAACGAGGACAGGGGAATATCCTCCACCGGCCCATATTGCATCACGAAGCGGGATTTGGTCCAGTGGCGGCCTACGGACTGCAGGGCGGCAAAGGCATGGACCCGCCGCCCCTCGTCACGGATCATGGTGCCCTCGGGACCACGCAGCCAGGACAGGTCCTCCACGCGGCCGTCCGACAGGAGGGAGGTTTCGCCCAGATAGAAGGACGTATCGGTCACCCGGGCCCCGCCGCCCAGACGCCAGAATCGCTGGGCGTCGCGGCTGCCGGCGCGCACCAGCAGACTCAGTTCGCCGCCCTTCTCGTGCCGTGGAATCAGGGTGTACAGACTGGCGTAGCGGCCCGGATCGTCGCCGGCTGGTCCACCGTTGGACAAGTACCAGCGGTGATTGGCCTGGGAGTCCCAGCCCTGGATATGCCCACCCCAGGGATCGTCCTGGGCGTGGAAATGGCGTTGCAGATAGAAACTGCGGTAGTGGCCGTCCTCGCTTTCGGAATAGTCGAAGCCCGCGCCGATATTACTGCCGAAGAGGCGCCGCTGCCGGTAGAACGTTTCCCAGTAGTTGCGGATCTCGTCCCCGCCGATGCCGGCTCCCAGGGTGAAACCGTAGCCCATGAAGTTGCGTTCGGAGAGTTTGACCTTCCAGCGCTGATCACCACTCGAGGCCAGACTCCAGGCCAGGGTAGCCTGCAACGACCAGGAGTCCCGTGCCTTCACCAACACGTCCACGATACCGTCAGCCAGGGTATCGACCGCCACCACGGTGACCTGGTTCAGGAAGCCCAGATTGCGCAGGTTGCGCTCGGTCTCGGCCAAGGCCTCGGGATCGTAGATGTCGCCGGTGGCAAACAGCAGTTCGCGACGCAGGATGTGCTCGCGGGTCTTGATGTGGAGGCCGTTCATGCCGCGACGCAGCAGGCGTTCGGCACCTCCGACGTCGTCCACTTCCTCAGCTGAGAAAACGTCACCGTTGTCGATGGTGACGCGGCCGATGCGCAACGCGGTGTCATCATCCGCACCAGCCGTACCCACAGCGAGCAGTCCCCAGATCAGGGCTACGCCAAACAGGCAGACTCCTGCGGCAGGCATGCCATGTTGTCCTGACATAATACGAAAACGTGACTGCCGGCGCACCCAACCGGAGACCTTCAGCCGTGACTGCGGCCAATGTATCTTATTGTGTTTCAATATATTATGAATTTTATGCAAATACCGCACTCCAGCGGGCACGCCAATTGTTTAGAGGGGCACGAGTACGGAATGCGAAGTGGCCAACCGAATCGGCCCAACCAATAACACAGGAACCCTAAAAGGACTACCCTGAACAGGAGGACCACCATGAACACCCTGCACCCCATGACCCGCATGCTCGACGCCCTTAGCCAGTCCCATGCCGAGAATGATCGTGGCCAGGGCCATACCACCACACCCAGGGCCGATGTCCTCGAGGGCGAGAAGGAATACCGCATCGTCCTGGACCTGCCCGGCGTGGGCAACGACGACCTGGAACTCAATCTGGAGCACCAGACGCTGACTGTGAAGGCTGAGCGCAGCCTGGATGTTCCCGAGGGCTTCACCAGTCGCCGTGCGGAGCGCAGTGACAAGCTGGCCTACGCCCGCACCTTCAGCCTCGGCAACGGCGTCGACATGGAGGGTATCAAGGCCGCGCTGAAGGACGGCGTGCTGGAGATCACCCTGCCCAAATCGCAACAGGGGCTGCCGCGACGGATCGAGATCAACTAGGCCACTGCATCAATCCCCTGGCGCGGGGCCGGTCTCTCCCCTGGGACCGGCCCCGCGCGTTATGGCCTTGTCGCCCGCAGTCGTCACTGGCATCATATTCCCCATGAAACTCATCACCTACACCCAGGGCGCGGACCCCCGCCCCGGCCTGGTGCTCGATAACCAGGTAGGCCTGGACCTGCTGGCAGCCGACCCCACTCTGCCCGGCAACTGGCACGGACTCTTCGCCGTGATGGACCGAGTGAGCGCGCTGCATGAACAACACGCCGGGCAGACCGGCACAACCGGCCTGCCCTTGTTCAACCTGGACGATGTACGCCTCCTGCCTCCCATACTGACTCCCCAGAAAATCATCGCCGTGGGCCGCAACTACCGCGCCCACGCCGCCGAGCAGAACCGGCCCGTTCCCGCGGCGCCCATGTTGTTCAGCAAGGCGCCGTCCTGCCTGCAGCGTCACGAAGGGCCCATCGAAATCACCGACGAATTGGACCGGGTGGATGCCGAGGCGGAACTGGCCGTGGTCATCGGCAAATCCGGGCGAGCCATTGCGCGGGCAGACGCCGCCGACCACATCGCCGGCTACATGTGCTTCAACGATGTCTCGGACCGCACCGCCCAGCAGGCGGACAAGCAGTTCTTCCGCGGCAAGAGCATCGATACCGGCGGACCCTGCGGTCCGTGGATCGTGACCCCTGACGAACTGCCGCCCCTGGCCTCGGACCTGGCCATCACCTGTCGCTGGAACGGCAAGGTGATGCAGGAGGGCAATACCCGTGATCTGATCTTCCCGGTGGACGAACTCGTCGCCCACACCAGTTCCAACATGACCCTGCTGCCTGGCGACATCATCGCCACCGGCACGCCATCCGGGGTGGGTGTCTTCCGCGAGCCGCCGGTGTTCCTCAGGCCCGGTGACGTGGTGGAAGTGGAGATCGAGAAGGTCGGGCTGCTGCGCAATCCGGTGGTGAACCGCTCCCGATAGCCGACATTGCCAAATGCACCGCCGCCGCGACCACAAACCGACCGGTTCATCTGGTCGCAATTTTTCATCCCGCCCTATGTCCATGATCCTGCATGGTTTCCGATTATCTGCCGCCGGGGCGTACGATTCCCCGCGAGGGTGGAACGTACCTTGCCGTTACCTGTCCGGAGGCCCGGTCGGCAGGCAGAGCGCAATGCCACCGGACCCATACGACACAGGCATGCGACCGGAAACACACCAGAATAACGGGGACACATCCATGGTCACGACAGCCAGCATCAGCTTCCCCTCGATGATCGAACTGATGGAGCACCTGCCCGTCTACAGCACCTACCGCACCGAGGACGAGGCGGCCAACGCCGAACGTACTTTCCGCTATGCGTTGGGTGGCATTCTCAAGGAATGCGGCGACCGTCTGCTGAACGTGTCGGACGAACGGCCCCAGCTGCTGGGAGCCGAGCAGAACGCCACCATCGATGCCCTGGTCAACCGCATCGGCTCCATTTTCCGCCGCCTCGACCGTGAGGGCACGGTCTGCCTCGTTGGTCACTGCAGCGCGACCATCGCCGAGCTCGAGGAACTGGACACACGGCTGATCCTGCTCATCGAGGAAGCCACCGAGCTGGTGAGCAGGCTGGAGTCGGAGATCCCGTCGGCCAAGTGGTTCACCCAGGAGGCCGGCCGGTTGTCCCGCGATCTGGAGTCGTTCAGCGAAATGGCGGAGGAGCGAAACTATCTGTTGGGATTGGGCTGGGAATCGGAATTCACCTGGCCGGGGAGGAGTACGACATGAGCGGGCATCACCTGCATAACACCGGACTGAAGCACGGGCGGAACTGGACCCTGCTGCCCGACGACGAGGCAGTCGTCGACTGGAGCGTGCAACCGGACCAGGGCCTGGTACAGGGTCCCTTGGATCTGGAATTCCTGCAGGGTCGCCGGGTCCTGTTGACCCTCGAGCCGGGACAGGTCGCCCTGCTGGTGTGCGACGCATCCGTACAGGCAGTGTATTTGGACGGCGGGCACATGCTGGATGTGGGCCACGGTCGGGGCCAGGTGCCCAGCCGGGGCAACATGGTCTTCCTGACCATCGGGCGCGGTCTGAAAATCAGCTGGAATGCCACCGCCCCCCTGGCCATGAACGGTAACGGTCCCGGTCTCATCGGGCACTGCACCCTGGCCATCGACGGACCCGGCCGTTTCTACGACACTTTCCTGGCGGGAAACGACCAGTGGGACGAGGCCTTCATCATGCGCCTGGTGCGGCAGGCTACCTTGTCGGCCCTGGAGCGCGTGCTGGCCGAAACGGGCACCGACTCGACGCGTCTGCAGGTGCGCCTGGCCAACCTGGATCCGTCCGACCTGGACGACGAGCTGGTACCCCTGGGCCTGTCCTGCCGGACCACGTCGCTGTACACGGCCGCGCCCCCGGTCGAGGCGATCCCGTCCGAGGTGACTGGACAATTCAGCGTTCCCGGTCATAATTGACGCGGTCGCTCCGGAACACCGCCCGGTGTTCCGGCAGATATTGGTCCCGGCCACAGGGGAAGGCTGACCTTGATACACCGCTCGCCCATGCGCCCTTTCTCCCGTCCGCGCCGGATTCCGTGCGCTGCGGGTTTTCTGCTGATTATGCTCTGCGCCACCATGACCTGGGCCGCCGACGATGATCCGGCGCCGCGTCTGGGTGAGATCGTCATCGAAGGCAACACGAGCACCAGGGATAAACTGATCCGCCAGGAGATGGGACTGGTGCAGGGCCAGGTCTTCACCTACGACGACATGGATGCCGTCTGGGACCATCTCGAGGACATCGGCTATTTCGCGTTCGTGGATATGGAATATGATGACACCGATCCCCAGCATGTGGTGCTGCGGGTGTTGGTGGAAGAGGACACGACCATCCACTACGGCCCCCTGATTCGCTACGACCGTCGTCACAAGTATCTGCTGGGAGTCAAACTCAAGGAGCGCAACCTGGGCGGACGGGGCCAGGTGCTGGACGCCGAGATTTCGTTCTACTACATCCAGCGCGGCAAGCTGGCCTGGACCGCTCCCTGGCTTTTCGGCGTCAAGGGACTGCAACTGCAACTGGCGACCGATGCCGAGCAGGCCGACTTCGTCTACAGGCCCACGCGCTACAACAAGTGGAACGCCGGACTGGAACTGCGCTGGCAATTTGCCGGCCCGTTCTACGCCCTGGCCGGCGGCACCTTCGGCTCTTTCAAGCAGCGCGACGAGTACAGTTGGCCCACGCCCGACCGGGGCGAGGGTGAGGGTCCCTCCGTTGTCCACCCCGTAGGCACCGACACCCACATCGTGGCCCGGGGTGGATTGGGCGTGGACACCCGCGACAACCCCTACTATCCCGGCCGGGGCATAATGGTCGCAGCCGACCTGCGCCAATGGACCAGCGACGACTTCGAGAGCTACCTGGAGGGCACAGCCGATCTCCGCGCCTTCGTACCCCTGCCCATCGACAAGCACGTGCTGGCCGGCCATGCCTGGGGACGCCAAACCGACGGGCCCGCCCAGCTGGACAACGCGTTGTATTTCGGTGGACCCGAAACCGTGCGCGGCTACCGCTTCGGCGGCCGCGAGGGTGACGAGGGCTGGTTGCTGAGCCTGGAGTACCGACTGCCCCTGTTCATCATGCCCATCAGCCCCCGCGGTGAACTAATCGGCGCCGGGCTGCACGCCTTCGCCGACGCCGGTGACGCCTGGTACAAGGGCGACGACCCCCACAGCCCCATGCAGAGCTGGGGTGCCGGCGTGCACCTGAATCTCGATACGCTGCAGCTGAGGTTTGAGGCGGCGCGCACGCGCGAGGGTGAATGGGTCTTCGAATTCATGGACAAGTTCAACTTCTAGCGCAGGCAGTCTAGCCGGCGTCGAAGGGCGACGGTCGGCCCTCCATGAATGCATCGCGCGCGCCGGTGAACTCCTCGCTGGACCAGGAGCGGTGCCGGAGTTCGGCGATCTCGTCCAGGACATGGTCCGGCAGCACCTCTGCCTCTTCCAGCAGGGTCAGGATACGACGGGTGCCCCGCAGTGCCTGGGGGCCGCCGCGGGCCATCTTCTCCAGCAGTTCCGTGGGCGCGTTGTTCAAATCGTCGGCGGACACGACCCGATTGAAGAACCCCGCCTCGCGGGCCCTCGCGGCCGTGATCGGCTCACCGGTCAGCACCATCTCCCGCAGCAGTGACGAGCCGAAGCCGCGCAGCATGCGCCGCAGTCCGGTGTGGCTGTAGACCAGGCCCAGGCGCACCGGTGGTACACCCAGGCGCACACCGGCTGCGGCCACCCGCAGGTCGGTGCAGGCCAGCAGTTCGACGGCGCCGCCCCAGGCGTCGCCCTGCACTGCCGCCACCACGGGAGCCGGAAAACCCATGAGCTTTTCCATGACCTGTTCGAAGGGGTGGGACGCGCGCACGGCAGGATCGCGGTGGAATATCTCCTCGGGGATCTCGCCCACGGAGTAGCCGGTGGAGAAGTGGCGTCCGGTGGAGGTGAGCAGCAGCAGGGGGGCGGCCGGCGCCAACTCGTCCAGGGCGGTGACCAGGGCTTCGAGGGCGGCGCGGTCCAGGACGTTGCGTGGGGGACGGCAGAGGCACAGCTCGACCCAGCGGGGGTGGTGAGTGATGACGAGAGGGGCGGCATCGGTGATGGGGCGGTTCCTCCGGGTGTGCGGTTGGGGTGCAGCATACCGGGTGGGTGGCTGATGCGCTACTTGGTGAAGTGACAAACACTCCTGGTCAGAAGAAGGAACGCCTCGACGTTCCCAACCTCTCCCCGCTATAGTGAAAATCTCATGTCGTCACACGGGATCAGTCGAACATGCCCACCCGAAACGGGGAGTATATCGATGCGAGTATACCATGTCTTCCTGGCGGTTTTATTCCTGCTTCTGCCCCTTAATTCCGAACTTCATGCCATGGATCCGGATGCCCAGTCGGAACTCATTGAGACCATGCGCCTGGACGGCGACTACGACAAGGCTCTTGCCCTGGCAAACGGCATGCTCGAAGAGTTTGCAGCTACTGGAGACGTGATTCCCTGGCTCGCAGGTCATACACGGCGCCTTGCTGCAACGTTGGAGCGGATCCGCGATATGGACCCTGACCGGCGGGCGGAAATCACACGGGCCCGGCTGCTATACAACGAAGCCTACGAAGCCCATCTCGAAGGTCGCTACAGGGAGGGGGCCGCGGCGGCACGCGAGAGCTACGACATACATCGGCGCATCCTGGGTGAGCAGGATAACGAGACGATTGACCTGGCTTTCATCTACGCGGATCTACTGCAGGAGCTGGGAGAACTTGTCACCGCGGATGAATTGTACGCCGAAGTATATGCCTACGCGGCAGGAGAGCTTGAACCCGATCACCCCTTGCGTGAGTTATTGCTGAACAACTGGGCGTTCGTGGCTGAACAACTGGGCCAATTGGATGCAGCGATAACCAGGCGCCGCCGAACCCTCGCTCTGACTATTGCGAATCTCGGATATGAAAGCGAGGCGACCGGTACCAGCTTGAATAACCTCGGCGGATTGCTGATGGACGTAGGCCGATTCGCTGAAGCTGAACAACAGTTGATAGCTGCAGAGGAGGTTCGACGGCGCCACGGCACCGAGAGCGAGGTCCTGCAAACCACCCACAACCTCGGCAACCTGTACGTCAAAATGGGTCGTCTGGATGATGCTGAATCAACCTATGATCGCGCCTTTGCCTTCGCCGCTGACGCGGAGGAGATCTCGCCCCTGGATCTGGCCGCAGCACGTGCAGGATATGCGGGACTGCTACTCGATCGCCGGGAGTACCAGACAGCCGCGGAGATCCTGGCCGAAGTCGTGGAGGTCCGCCGCACGCACTTGCCCCCCGGCGATAGGCGCGTCGCTTATTCGCGGATAGACCTGGGTAACGCACTGGCCCGAAACGGGCGATTCCCGGAAGCGGCGATCGAGATTGATGCCGGTCTGGTGGACCTCGAACGCATCCACGGTCCGGGTACACCGGAAGTAGCTGCCGCCTACTGGTCCCGGGCCGACCGCTCGTGGCTAGCCGGCGATTACCAACGCGCAGTCGAGGAACTGCGAGTAACTGCCGACACCTACGAGACCGCGCGACTGTCGTTGGATGCATGGGGATCCTTAGACGCTTTCCAGACCCCATGGTTCGCGACTGCTGCCTGCTTGATGCTCCTGAATCAACCCGCGGAAGCATGGCGTGCCACCGAAGCGGGCCATGGTCGGATCCTCGCCGATGCATTGGTGTCCGGTGATCGCTCCCTCATGACCAGGAGCGAGCAGACCAGATCCTTGGAGTTATACGACGCTGTCAACCGTACCCGCGCCGTGTTGACCGAATTTGGGGAGGGACACGAAGAGTTTGAAGTAGCGATCAGGGCTCTTGCCGAGTCCGAAGCCACACTGGCTGAATTCAACCGCGAAGTCGGTCGCGGCATCGTCAAAGAAGGCGGACGACCGCTGGATCTGGCACGGGTCCAGTCCGCCCTGGCCGTGGACGAGGCAATCATCGGATGGCTTCAGATTGACGAGACATACCCCTCGGCACGGGGCTGGGGCTATGTGATTCGTAGTCAGGGCCAGGTAGCCTGGAGCTCACCTCAGCCTATGGCCGAAGCGCAGGATACACAAAGTGCCGCCAGAGCCCTGCGCCGAGCCCTGAGAAACGGAGGGGAATGGGAGCATCATGCCGCTCAGGTGTGGTCTGAACGCATTGCACCGTTGTTACCGTACTTGGAAGGGGTTTCGGGATTGATTGTGGTCCCTGCCGGGGACATGGTCGGCTGGCCTGTCGAAGTCGCCAGACCACGGGGCGGTCCTGATCTGGGCGAACGGTATCGTGTATCATACGCCCCCTCAGCAGGA
>QNDV01000021.1 GCA_003646045.1 bacterium | reverse complement strand
TCGGACAGGGGCTGGCCAAGGTGTTGGACGCCTACTATCGGTTGCAGGCGGCCCTGGCCGCGGCGAGTACCGGTCCCTGCTGCCCCCCTCCACCGGCGAGCGCCAGCAGATCGCAGTCCAGATCGGCAGGAAACCAGTCCCGCGGCACCTGCCGGGTGGGCGTCAGCACGATGGACCAGTCCCCACGGCGCGCCCGGGCAATGGTCGCCTCGTCCACGGGCACGGTCCAACGGTTACCCGTGTGGACGTTGTGGTCCCAGGCCTCGCGATTGAATTCCAGGTGATCCATGACCCTACCAGTAGAAATAGATACCTGCCTGGGGAGTGACCTGGATATTGCCGCTGTCCCCGTAGCGGATGAAGTCCAACTCCACCTGCAGGGCCCAACGGTGTCCCAGAAGGCGCTCGATACCCACGCCGGCACCCCAGTTCCAGTTGGTCTCCGTGGTGTAAATATCCGACCCGTCGGATACTCCGGTCTTTTCCTTGTCGTAGAAGTAGGCCCCGCCACCACCCAGGTAGAGACGCAGTTTCTGATCCTGGCGCAGGATATAGTGCAACTGCAAACCCACATTGTGGCGCTTGTGATCCGAGGTGTGCCAGATGCCACCGGTGGGCTGCAGGTACAGGAACCACTTGAGCGGCAGGCGAAACGAGAGTCCGTGCCCGCCAACGCGTCCATAGTGCAGGCCTACGGCGTGGGCCATGGTATCGGAGGGATCGTTCCAGTCGGGCACCGCGTCCTGGGCGCGCACGCTGTCGGCGGTGACCAGCAACGCCAAGGCGGCCAGTACCGCCACCGCGGTCGCAGCGGTGCGAAGAGATTTGCGCATGGTTCCGTCCTCGGGTTCGGGTCAGCATCCTGCCATGCCCGGTGGGCGCCGCTCCCCGGGGGACCGCGCCGCGACAATCATGCCCCATGGATGTCGAGGGTGCAACGGGAAGTAGCATCGAGGGAATGAATCAGAGGCGGACCTTCAGCACGTCCTTGACCGCCAGACCGAAGGCCATGGAAAATACTATCATCGCCCAGAGCCAATGGACGCGCAGGCCGGCGTAGTCCAGACGGCGCGATGGCAGCTCCAGGGTGATGGCAATCACGGGCTGGTCGCCGGGCAAGGGAGCCTCGGCCGGATTCAGCAGGACCCGCAGCAGACTCTCCTGCTCGCGCACCCGGGCCAGGCGCGGCGCACCCTCACCCACCACCAGTTCCTTGGTCAGCTCCGTACCGCCGGGTAACCGTACGACCAGTTCGTGGTCGCCAGGCAGTTCGGCCCGCACGCGCCAGACCGCTACCCCGGTCCCGGGGTCCAGAACCGGTCGCGAATCCACCTCGACGCCGGTGTCCGCAGTGAGTTCCAACTTATCCAGCAGGGACCATTGCCCTGCGGCCAGCGCCACCCGCAGGAGGGTGACTTCCCCCGGGACCATGGGTTGGTGTCCATACCGTGCATCGAACTGGGCGAGGATCAACAGCATGGGCAGCAGCATGGCCGCCAGGGCCGGTAGCGACCAGCGTACATAGCGCAGGTTGGCCAGGGCCAGATCCCCCTGGATCTTCATAAGAACGCCGAGGTGGTCCTGGAACAACCCCATCTCATAGAGGCGTCCGGTCAGCACTTCGCGTGCAGCTACAAGCTGATCCTGGTTGGTGGTGACCTTGAACAGCAGCAGCATGGCCACACCCGTCAGGATCGACAGCACGCACACCGCCAGCGAGGCGTGACTCCCGAAGGGCGCCGTCAGCAGGTCGAATATGGCGTTCATGGCTGTGGCGATGATGGTCATGGTTCGCTTCCGCCGGCGTACCGACTAGGAAATGTAGCCCAGTCCCTGCATCCGCTTCCTGATTTCGTCCTCGTCGGCGCCACCTTCCTCGAACTTGGCGATCTCCCGCTCCAGGACGTGCTGGACAAACTCCTCCGGGGTGGCGTAGCCGGCGATGACCGCGTACTTGCGGACCTTCTCCAGCAGGGCCTTGTCCAGCTTGATCTTGTTGCCTCCGAACATCAGCGTGCTCCTTCCGGGGCGTACAGGTCGCGCCCGGTCATGGTGGGCGCCGGCTCGATCCCGAAGAGTCCCAGGATCGTGGGCGCCAGGTCCTGCAGTGACGGGTTCGGCGCCATGAACGGCCGGTTGGTGAGCACCACGCCGGGCACCTCGTCGGCGGCCATGCAATGATCGCCGCTCCATTTCAAATCGTTGTCCACGAAAATCTCGGCCGGTACCGCACCGAGGGCCGATTCGTTGCTGCCGCGCCAGCCACTGGTGTAGCCCAGGACGATATCCGGTGCCTGGTCCCGGTAGGCTCCATGGTAGACCCGGTCGGCCCGATAGGCATACTTGATGGGCCGGGCATCCTGCCGCGCCGGATCCATGGTGGCCTCCAACTCGCGCTCCAACTCGTCCAGCAACGCCTCAGCCTGTGGCCCGGGTTGGACGATGCCCCCGCGCTCGCGCCCGCGCAGATTCAGGTACAGACCGTTGATCCCCACGGCATAGGCACGGGTCCTGCTCCAGTCGATACCCATCAGGAACTCGGTCTGCCCCGGCTCCACACCCTGCTTCAGGACGAGGTACCCGTGCTCGCGCAGCCAGGCATTCACGTGGAAACTGCGGTGGTACGGAGCAAACCCGTGGTCGCTGATGACCATGATCGTCACGTCGTCACCCACGGTATCCATGGCTTCGCCCAGGGCGCCGTCCAGAACCACATAGAGATCACGCACGCGATTCCGCTGGGCGGGGTCAGCCGCCGCGTGGGTGGGCGAATCCTCGTCGAAGGACCGCCAGAAAACGTGGCACGACTGGTCCGGCGAGTTGAAGTAGAAGAACAGGAAGCCCTGGTCCAGGCGCCGGAAGTGGTCCAGTTCGTAGGTGAACTGGAGTAGTCGCTCGTGGAGGATCTGGTCGCTCTGGCTGGCGTATTCGGTATCGCTGAGAATGCCCTCTTCAAGGGCTTTGCTATCCTCGGGCAGACCCTGGGTATAGAACAGGCCCACATCCCGGGCGATCTCGGCACTATACGAGCCGGGAGTGCTGATGGGCATCTCCGGCCGGGCGGGATGGATCTGGACGGGCGTCACATACATGCGAAAATGTTGACCGGCCTCCAGCAGATAGAAACGACAGATGGCCCCCACGTCCTTGAATACCGGCACCATCTCGAAGTCCAGTTCCAACCAGTCGCTCCACTCGCCTTCCTGCAGCAGGAATTCGCTGCCGTTGATGTTGAACAAGGCCGTGCGGTTGTCGCGGTCCAGGGTGATATCCAGTTCGACCTCGCTCTGGGGATTGCCCTGGCGGTAGGTGTTGACAGGACCCGGGATCGTCGTCTGGATACGCCCTGCCACCGCTCGCACCGGGATCACGCGGCCGCCGCCCACCTCGGTATCCACTGCCGGGTCATCGGTCAGGTAGCTGAAGATGCCGTAGGTGCCCAGGATGTCGGGAGTCCCCATGCCACTGAGGGTGCGCGCCTCACATTCGGAGGGTGGAAAGTTGGCCGGCACCTTGAACACGGTGGCGTCCACCCCCGCGTCGTCCAGTACCTCCCAGAACGAAACACCGCGGCGCAGATTCTCCAGGGTACCGCCGGACTTTGGCACCTTCCAGCCGGCCAGTTGCCAGTAGTCCCCCGGCGCCTGGGCGCTACTGGTGGACAGGTAGGGCAGCATGGTCAGCGGGTCGCGGTGTATGAAATCGTAGATGCCATGGGCACCGGCGTCCGCACCGGTGGAGAAGCAGGCCCAGGCCACCGGCGACTGGGGCGGTATGGAGGTTCCCAGGGGCTGGAACTGGCCACCACCGGCGATGAAGCGGTCAAAATTCGGCAACAGGCCCTGGGCACGGAACTCGGCCAACATCTGCGGGTCCATACCATCCATGCCGATGACCAGCACCTTGGTGTCATCGGCTGCCATGGCCGCCAGGGCCCACATCGACACGACAAGAATCAGAACGACGCGGCGCATCACGACTCCTCGAACAGTGAGCGACCCTGCATATGCCCGGGTCGGGCGATACCGAACAGGTCCAGGATGGTGGGAGCCAGGTCCACCAGGGCACAATCATCCCGCTCCAGGGGACAGTTGGCGTAGATCACGCCTGGCACCTGGGCCGGATCCATGCAGTGGTCGCCAGACCAACTGCGACGGTTGTCACGGATGGCGGTGTCAGTCAGACGACCCACGGCGGCGTGCCAGTCCGCCCGGTAACCCCGATTGTAGCCCACCACCGCGTCAGGACCGTTGCCGGCATACGGACCCTTGAAAACATCACCGGAAGCCCAGACGTTGGCGATGGCTTCTCCCCCCTGGGGATCAGGCAGGCCCCGTAGCCGGTCCATGATCTCGTCCAGCAACGCCCTTGCATCCCGGGGTTCCACGCACCCGTCCCTCTCGCGCCCTTTGATGTTCAGATAGAAGCCGGCCAGACCGTTGGTATAGGCACGGGTCCGCGGCCAGTCGATCCGGTTGGCGTCCACCTTCGCACCGGTCTCCAGCGGGGGCACCGCCCCCTCAGCCGGATCGCTCACCAGGTACAGGTAGCCATGATCACGGAACCAGGTATTGAGATTCACGCCGCGTTTGAAATTGGCGAACCCGTGATCCGAGATCGCCAGCACGATGTCGTCCCGGTGGCACCGTTGAAGGGTCTCGCCCACCACATCGTCCGCGGCCTGGTAGACCTTCTCGATGGCGTCGGCGTGGGCTTCGAGATCGAGTTCGCTGTTGGCCGGATGGTCCGGTTCGCGGTAGCGCCAGAACATATGCTGGATACGGTCGGTGGCGTCGAACACCACCGCGATGGCACCTTCGGGATTGCGATCCAGAGCGTGCAGGAACTGCCGTCTGCGCTCGTCGTGGATCAGGTAGGCCTGGTCCAGGAAAGCCTGTTCGTCGATGACACGCTCGTTGAGGGCCCAGGTATCCTCGGCCAGTCCCAGGGTGGCGTAGGGTCCCTGCAGTTTGGCCAGGGCGATGGCGTAGTGGGGCGGATGACTGATGGGCATGTCCGGCTGCCCGGGATCCAGGTTGACGGGCGTGACGTACACACCCAATGGCTCGAAGTCCGTCACCAAGAAGCGACAGATGCCGTGGGCCCGCGCACCGCGCTGACCGAACTTCACCCTGATCCAGGGAGAATATTCCCGCGGCCCCAGGGTGAATGTACTTTCGCCCACTTCGAAATGGGCACGCTGCCCACGCCGGTCCAGATGGACCGTGAATGGAGCCTTGGCCGTGGCCACACCATCATTCCCGGCGGGCAGGTCCGGCCCCAGCAACTCGCCCGCAAACGTGTCTTCCCCGGTCACCACCATTTCGAGCCGCGTGCCCCCGGTGGTCTCGCCCGCCTGCCGGGGTCGGCCCGGTTCCGTGTAGTGGGAGAACGTCCCCTGGGTGCCCCGCAAATCGGGCACGCACATGGCCGACAGCATATGGCCCGGGTAGTTGTCAGGCGGGAAAGTGATGGGCACCCGCAGGATGGTACTGGGCACCCCCTGTTCGGCCAGGGTCTTCCAGAAGGGTTTAGATCGGCGCAGCAGTTCGATGCGTGGTTTGGCCCGGCCCACGGTCAGGGGGCCCAGGCGGCGCGGTTCACCGGCGGTTATACGTGTCGACGACAGAACGGGGCCGTGGGTGCGCAGGTCACGGGTCAAAAAATCGAAGATGTTGTGCCCGCCGGCATCGGTACCCGTGGCAAAAGTCGACCAGCCCACGGGGGACATGGGCGGCATGGTAGTGGCCAGGTGCCGATAACCGCCGGCATCGGCCAACTTCTTCAGGTTGGGCAGTAGACCGCGGGCCATGAAGTCCTCGCAGAGGCGGGGATCCAGGCCATCGAGACCCACCACCACCACGCGGCGAGCCCTGGCATGTCGCGCCCGGCGCCGACTGCGCCAGCGGCGCAGGGCAAAACGCAGCGGCCACAGGAACAGGGCCCCCATGGCCAGCAGCATACCGGCCAGGGCGAAGAGAAAGGAACCGCCCAGGGCGAAACCCGCGCCGGGCCCGATGTAGGCTGCGGCAACCCCGGGGAATACCGTAAATACCGTCAGTACGGCAAGTGCAGCCAGGCGGATCGCGAAGTCGGATGAATAGCGGGACATCATCAGCGGTCAGGCCCGATCCTGTGGTGTACGCGGCGTCGACAGAGTCGTATCGGCGCTGGCGGCGGCACGGAAGGTACGCAGCCAAGCCTTGGTAATCTCGCCGATACGCTAGTGGAGTAACCCTCTTGCGTCAAGGCTGACGCTGGGCGTAAGCCCAGCGTTCTGATAGACTACCTGCGGCCGGAAGTCTATTCCCGACGAGGAGTTGCCCATGCCACTACCCCCCTTCGCCACCCTTATCGCCCCGGAAATGACCTGGGCAGTGTGGACCGTCCTGCTGGCAGCCGCCGCCTTCGGGTACTGGGCCGAGACCACCCGCTGGGGCAGCCGTCTGTCAGGGGCCATCCTGACCATGGGATGCACCTTCCTCCTGTCCAATCTGGGTGTGTTACCCGCCGCCGAGGTGCCGGCCTATGACGTGGTGTGGGGCTACCTGGTTCCCCTGGCCATTCCCCTGCTGTTGCTGCGGGCTGATCTGCGCCGCATCCTGCGTGAGGCCGGGCCCACCCTGGCCGCCTTCGCGATAGGGGCTGTCGGCACGGTTATCGGCACCTGGATCGCCTTCCGGTTGGTACCCCTGGGAGAGGAAGGCTGGAAACTGGCGGCCATCTTCTCGGCCACGTACATCGGCGGCTCCATGAACTACGCTGCGGCCGCCGCCGCGGTGGACCTGCAGTCGGGCGACCTGCTTTCGGCCGGAGTAGCAGCCGACAACCTGGTCATGGCACTTTATTTCCTGGTGCTTTTTGCCCTGCCGGGCATCAAACGCCTGCGCCGTCACTACCCCGACCGCCAGCATGACGGGCGTGTGGTGGAGGGCGGATTGGCGGCCCATGCCGTCTTCCCGTCGCCGACACGGCTGGCCATGGCCCTGGCTCTGGCCCTCTGCCTGTGTGCCCTGGGCTTCATGGGTGCCGACGTGATCGGCTGGCACGGCGGTGGCATCCTGGTGGTGACGGCGTTGACGGTGGTGGTGGCCACTGCCCTGCCTGGTCCCATGGGACGACTGGAGGGAGCGGACACGGCAGGCGCCTTCCTCATGCAGATCTTTTTCGCGGTGATCGGGGCCAGTGCCAACGTACTGGTGGGGATGCGGGTGGGTCCGATGCTATTCGTCTTCGCGGCGCTGATCCTCACGGTGCACCTGGCGATCCTCCTGTTGGCCGGCCGTCTGCTGAAGCTGGACCTGGCGGAGTTGGTTGTCGCGTCGAACGCCAACATGGGCGGCCCCACCACGGCGGCAGCCATGGCCGTGGCCCGACGCTGGGGTGCCTTGGTGATGCCGGCCATCCTCTGCGGCACCCTGGGCTATGCGGTGGCCACATTCATGGGCGTCGCCCTGGGACACTGGTTGCGTTGACCGGCCCCATGTCTGTGGATTGACCGCATGTATCCTGTTCGGCAGATCGTGTCCCTCATGACAGGACCCCGGCGGGATTCCGTTCCCGCCGGGGTCCATGGCATTCCATTGCCGTATTGCCGCTCCTTCGGATGGGCCACCGGTGTCCCCGTCTAGCGGGGCAACAACCGGTATCCTAGGAACAACCCGTGGTCGCACCACAATTGTTGCACTTGTAGCAGGCACCGTTGCGCACTGTCACTGAACCGCACTCGGGGCAGGGCGGGCTGTCGGCCTGGGCCTTGAACACCGCGTGCTCCTCGGCCATGGTTATGCGACCGGAACCGCCCGCCGCAGCGGACAAGGACTTCAGCTTGCGCTCTACCACGGCCCGAGCCTCCTTGACCACGGCTACTTCGCGGGTATCCTCCACACCGTCAGCCTGGGTACCGTCAGCGTCACCCGCCTTGTCCCCGAACTTCAGGTCCAGCCAGCGGAAGATGTAATCCATCACCGACTTGGCAATGGGTATGTCCTTGTTGGTCGTGAAACCGCTGGGTTCAAAGCGCTGGTGGCTGAACTTGTTGATCAGCACCTTCAAGGGTACGCCGTACTGCAGCATGATCGACACGCTGGTGGCAAAGCTGTCCATCAAGCCGCTTACCACCGAGCCTTCCTTGGCCATGGAGATGAACATCTCGCCCGGCTTGCCGTTGGGATAGAGCCCCACTGTCAGGTAACCCTCGTGTCCGCTGATGGAGAACTTGTGGGTGACCGCTGCCCGCTCGTCCGGTAACCGCACCCGTTGGGGCTTGGGCGGGGCCGAGTGATCTGCCGCGGCCTTGTCCTCGGCGGCCTGGGACGTATTCAGGGGCTGCAACCGCTTGCTGTTGTCACGGTAGATGGCCACCGCCTTGAGACCCATCTTCCAGGCCTCGATATAGGTCTGGGAGATCTCTTCCACCGTGGCATCCTCGGGCAGGTTCACCGTCTTGCTGATGGCTCCCGACAGGAACGGTTGCACCGCCGACATCATGCGCAGGTGGCCCATGTAGTCGATGTAACGCTCGCCGTTGGCCGGGCGGAAGGCGCAATCGAACACGGGCAGATGCTCGTTCTTGAGGTGCGGCGCCCCCTCGATGGTCTCGTTGTCCTCGATGTGCTTGAGGATGCCCTGGATCTCCTGGTCCTCGTAGCCCAACCGCTCAAGAGCATCCGGCACGGTGTTGTTGACGATCTTCATCAGGCCGCCGTCCACCAGCTTCTTGTACTTCACCAGGGCGATGTCCGGCTCCACGCCGGTGGTATCGCAGTCCATCATGAAGCCGATGGTGCCCGTGGGAGCCAGCACCGTCACCTGGCTGTTGCGGTAACCGTAGTCGTGGCCCAGGGCGTAGGCCTCGCGCCATACGGTCTCGGCCTCCTCCAGCAGGGTTTCGGGCACGCGATTGGCGTTGATCTTGTTAACCGCCGCCCGGTGCTTGCGGATCACTTCCAGCATGGCCTCGCGGTTCTCGGGATAACCCGCGAAAGGACCGGTGTGACTGGCGATTTCCGCCGAGGTCAGGTAGGCCTGTCCGCACATGAGTGCGGTAATGGCCGCGGCGTAGTCCCGGCCCTCGTCACTGTCGTAGGGCAGGCCGCGATCCATGAGCAGGGCACCCAGGTTGGCGAAACCCAGCCCCAGGGGACGGAAGCGGTGGCTGTTGGCCTCGATCTCGTCCCGCGGGTAGCTGCTGTTGCCCACGATGATTTCCATGGCCAGGATCATCAAGCGGCTGGCGTGGCGGAATGCCTCCGCGTCGAGCTCGCCCTCGGGCGTGCGGAATTTCATGAGGTTCAGCGACGCCAGGTTGCAGGCCGAATTGTCCAGGAACATGTACTCGCTGCAGGGATTGGAGGCATGGATGCGATCGGTGACCTTGCAGGTGTGCCAGTCGTTGATCGTGGTATCGAACTGCATACCCGGATCACCGCAGATGTGGGTACCTTCGGCGATCTTGCGCATCAGGTCACGGGCCTTGTACGTATCCATGGGCCTGCCGTCGGTGATGGCGTGGGTGGTCCAGTCGCCGTCATCCTCCACCGCGCGCATGAATTCGTTGGTGACCCGCACCGAATTGTTGCTGTTCTGGAAGAAGACCGAATTGTAGGCCTCGCCACCGAAACTGCCGTCGTAGCCCTGGTCGATCAGGGCCCAGGCCTTGCGTTCCTCGTTCACCTTGCAGTCGATGAACTCCTCCACGTCGGGATGGTCGATGTCCAGAATGACCATCTTGGCCGCGCGGCGGGTCTTGCCGCCGGACTTGATGACGCCGGCAAAGGCGTCGAAGCCGCGCATGAAACTCACCGGTCCCGAGGCCTGGCCACCGGCGGTGAGCTGCTCACGACTCGAGCGCAAGGTCGACAGGTTGCTGCCCGTGCCGCTGCCGTACTTGAAGAGCAGGCCCTCGGTCTTGGCCAGATCCAGGATCGACGCCATGGTGTCGTCCACCGAATTGATGAAGCAGGCGGAACACTGGGGCCGCTTCTCGACACCCACGTTGAACCATACCGGTGAATTGAAGGCGGCCAGTTGGTTCACCAGCAGATGCTTCAACTCGGCCTGGAAGGTGATGGCGTCCTCGTCAGTGGCGAAGTAGCGGTCCTTGACGCCCCACTCGGTGATGGAGTCGGCGACACGTCCCACCAGCTGCCGGACCGAGACCTCCCGCTCCGGTGAGTCCTGGCCGCCCCGGAAGTACTTCGAGACAACCACATTGGTGGCCATCTGCGACCAGTTCTGCGGAACCTCACAACCGTCCTGGCGGAACAGTTCCTCACCCTTGTGGTTGGCGATGACGGCTGAGCGCGTTTCCCAGGTCAGTTCGTCGAAGGGATCGCTTCCCGGTGTGGTGTTGCGTCGCGTAATCGACAGCCCCCCACCCTTGAGCCGCACCTCTTCGCCGGCGACCACGTCCGCGCCGGACGCAGCAGCCATCGTCTCGAGATGGGCGGTCTCCGCTCCGCTTCCATATACGGCGCCCTCACCCACTGCCTGCATTTTCCTGCGATCCATACGATCCGCCATGATCGATCTCCTTTCCCAGCTCCGTCTGGGCTCAGAAACGTAAGGAGTTTCCGGGCCATGCTATTCTCGATGCCCAATCCGGTGCCGCCTGGGGCACGTATAAATTCATCTCGTAATCGGGCTTGATGTCTTGTGTGGCCGAGATCCCAAAATCACCCTCTGTACCCCAATATATAGCGGAATACTCAAGATTTGACCACATTCCCTTGTGGGAGAACCGCACATTAACGCCCCACGACAGCCCCCCGCAAAACAATATTTTTGGACCTGGTTCGCGGAGGGTCCAACAGCGGTGCGAATAGGCTGCTCAGGCCGCGCCACCCCCTGTCCGGAGGCCTCCACAGGGCTTTGGGAAGTTTTTACAAAAAAACAACCAGGCGACATGCGCCAACCCTGCCGGAGGATCCAGGACCTGTCATACCCTGTTTACGGATTTCTGTACCATATTTGTTTTCAGCAGTATACACACAGTTAAACGCGGATTCGAAACCGGTGCTCCACGGAGACGTTCGCCGCTCACCCCCCCGTCTCAGGACCCGGGGGCCAGATGTCCATCGACTACTTCCTGGACCACAACCCGTACCTTGTCCCGCCCGATCCTGAACGCCTCGCGGACCTCTTCCGAATCACCGCTCACCGACATGGGGTCGTCGAGGGGGCGTCTAACCAGACGATCCGGATGAGCCAGGGAAGGCAGGAAACGCCCCGCCTCCCGGCTGAGAGTAATCACCAGGTCGAAGCCGTCGAGATCCAGGGTATCGAACGTCTTGGGATGCTGTCCGTCCATGGAGACACCGACCTCTTCCATGACCCAACGCGTACGGTCGGTGATGCGATAAGTCACCAGCCCCGCACTGGCCGTGCTCCAGTCGGAGGGAAAGAGGTGCCTGGCCCACGACTCGGCCATCTGGCTGCGGCAGGAGTTGGCGGTGCACACGAACAGGACATTCACGCTTCTGCCCCGGGTTCGATATCCAGCAGGGCATCCCCCTGGGCCACTACCTGGCCCGGTTCCACATGTACCGCCGCCACGGTACCGGCCACCGCTGCCGTGCGCTCGGTCTCCATTTTCATGGACTCCAGTATCAGGACGGGCTGACCCTCCTGGACGGTGTCGCCGACGTTCACCATGACCCGTACCACTTTGCCTGGCATATTCGCCCGCAGGCCCGGACCGTCGGTGCTCTCCTCCTCGTGGCCGGCATCAGGATCAAAGAGGTGCAAGCGATGGGTCCGGCCCGCCGCGAAGACGAATCGTTCCTCGCCCGCCGCCGCCACCTGCAACCTGTGGCGCCGCCCATCCCAGTCCACGAGCCAGCCCCCGGCGCCGTCGCGACGGGCCATGACTTCCCGGGTTTCACCGTCCACGGTAACGCGCCAGTGGTCACCGAGCGGTGCCACCTCGACCTCGTGCTCCTGATCCCCGATGCGGTAGTGCAGCCTCACTCCTTGTCCTTTCGCTCAAAACCCGAACCGGCTATTCAAGACCTCGCAACCGGAATCGGCCCAGATGTTCCCAGGGTCCACTATCGTCCCTGGCACCGTCGATACCATTGACCGGAACCGACGCCGTTGACTGCTCGGCCACCGCCGCGGTGATCATGGCCAGCACGGAGTCGTCGGCACGGCCGGACTTCCACCCGGCCATGCGCTCGGCCAGGAACCCGGTGTGCAGGTCGCCCCGTCCGAAGGCATCGTCGGCCAGGATGGCCAACAGGTACTCGATATTGGTGGTCACGCCCAACACGGCATAATCCCGGAGAGCCGCGGCGGCCCGGTCGATGGCCGCTGCTCGATCGCCGGCATGCACACTCAGTTTGGCGATCAGCGGATCGTAGTGGATACCGATTTCGTCGCCACGTCGCACGCCAGTATCGACGCGCACACCGGGCCCCGCGGGATCGACCAGCCCGACCAGGCATCCCAGGGAGGGCATGAAATCCTGTTCCGGATCCTCGGCATAGACCCGGCACTCGATGGCGTGGCCGTGGACCGTCAGGTCCTCCTGGCGCCACGGCAGGGTTCCGCCGGCCGCCACTTCGATCTGGGCCCGCACCAGATCCGTGCCCGTGATCAACTCGGTCACCGGATGTTCGACCTGCAGGCGGGTGTTCATCTCCAGGAAGTAGTAGCCGCCGTCGGGGTCGAGCAGAAATTCCACGGTACCCGCTCCGACGTAGCCCACCGCCCGGGCGGCCGCTACCGCCGCCTGTCCCATGTCCCGGCGCAGATCGTCGGTCAGGGCGGGTGACGGCGTCTCCTCGATGATCTTCTGGTGGCGCCGCTGGATGGAGCACTCGCGCTCGAAGAGGTGGACCGCATTGCCTGCCGCGTCGCCGAAGATCTGGAATTCCACATGGCGGGGCTGTTCGATGAATTTTTCAAGGTAGATCCTGCCGTTGCCGAAGGCGCCCTTGGCCTCCCGGGCCGCCGCTTCACAGGCGGCCATGACGGCTTGCGGATCCGTGACCAGGCGCATGCCCTTGCCGCCCCCGCCGAAAGCGGCCTTCACCATGACTGGGCAACCCAACTGTGCCGTGGCCTCGGCCACGACATCGGCGGGGAAGCCACCCTCGGCGTCGGGGTCAGGCAACAGCGCACCGGGCACCACGGGCACCCCCGCTTCCTCCATGACCGCCCGCGCCGCTGTCTTCTCGCCCATGGTGTCGATGACCTCGGGCGAAGGACCGATGAAGACCAGACCTGCCTCCAGGCAGCGACGGGCGAAACCCGCGTTCTCGGCCAGGAAGCCATAGCCCGGATGAACGGCGTCGGCCCC
>QNDV01000020.1 GCA_003646045.1 bacterium | reverse complement strand
TGGTCAGGACCGTGCTGGAAACCAGCATGGCCGGCCGGGCGGCCCGTCAGGGCCAGGTTCGTTATGAAGTCGTGGACATCCGTGATTTCTCCGTCGACAAGCACCGCACCGTGGACGACACGGCATACGGTGGGGGCGCCGGCATGATCATGATGGCTCCACCGGTGGTCGAGGCGGTGGAAGCCTGCCGCGGCCGCGAAGATGCGACGGTGATCCTGACCTCACCCCAGGGCGAGACCTTTGACGAGGATCTCACCCTGGAGTTACTGGCCGACCTGGAGGAGAAGCGAGAGCTGATTCTCGTCTGTGGCCACTACAAGGGCATCGATGAACGTGCCCGGGAACTGGTGGTCACGAGGGAATTGAGCGTGGGGGACTACGTGCTCAGCGGCGGCGAATTGCCGGCCCTGGTCGTCACCGACGCGATAGTGCGCCGCCTGGAGGGTGTGTTGCACAACGAGGAATCGGCTGCGAACGACAGTTTCACCGCTCGTCGCGACGGCGGGTTGGACTGCGAGTGGTTTACGAAACCCCCGGTTTATCGGGGACTCGAGGTGCCCGAAGTGCTGCTTTCGGGACACCACGCGAAAATCGAGGCCTGGCGGAACGAACGTGCCGCAGGTCGCACCCGGCAGCGGCGTCCGGACCTGGTTCCGGACGAACGCGACGGCGACGAGCCGGCCGGGGATTGAATCGCCGCCCGCGTGAGGGCGGTGGGAACGCCGATTACCTATTGCCCCGAGGGGCGGGCGGCCGGCAGAACTGGAGGCAGAGATGAATATCGTCGAAACCATGCGCCAGGAAGGCCTGCGCGATGATCTTCCCGAAATCAAGATCGGGGATACCATCGTCGTGGGTGTGCGCATCACCGAGGGCGGCAAGAGCCGTATCCAGAATTTCATCGGCGCCGTGATCGCCCGTCAGGGCACCGGCCTCGAGGAAAGCATCACGGTGCGTAAACTCAGTGGCGGAATCGCGGTGGAGCGCGTCTTCCCCCTGCAGTCGCCCAACGTGTCATCCATCGAGGTGAAGAAGCGGGGCCGTATTCGCCGGGCCAAGCTCTACTACCTGCGGGGCCGCACCGGTCGCAAGGCCAGGATTCGCGAAGCCCGCCGGTAGCCGGCGTGGCAAGCGCGGAACAGGCGCTGATCAGTCTGGACCGGGAGAAATCCCGCAAGGGCCGATTGCTGCTGGCCGGGGTCGACGAGGCGGGGCGGGGTTGCTGGGCAGGCCCGGTGGTAGCCGCCGCCGTGGTTCTACCGGAGCAATGGTGCCCTGTCGGCCTGGATGACAGCAAGCGATTGACGCCGCGGCGACGCGAAAATATTTATGAGGAAATCCGCGCAAGCGCCCTTGCTTGGGGTGCTTGTGCGGTTTCGTGTCTGGAGATAGATCGTACGGATATACTGCGAGCCACCCTGCTGGGTATGACCCGGGCGGTGGCTCGTCTGGAACCGGCACCGGATCTCGTGCTGGTTGACGGCAATCGTGCCCCTGATCTTCCCTATCAGGTCGAGACCCTGGTCGGGGGCGATGGCCGCAGTGCCTGTATCGCGGCAGCCAGCGTCGTGGCCAAGGTCCTGCGGGACCGCATCATGGTTGCCTGGGACCGGCATTTTCCCGCCTACGGCTTTGCCCGGCACAAGGGGTATGGCGCCACGGCTCATCGTGAGGCCATTGCTCGTCACGGCCCCTGTCCCCAGCATCGTCTTAGTTTTCGCCCCCTGGCCACCCTGGGACAGCAAACCCTCTTCTAGCACAATTCTTTCATAGGCTGTCCCGAAGGGAGGGACGGCGTGGCACGCAACCACAACCTGGGGGCCTGGGGCGAAGCCCTGGCCATGGCCTATCTGCAGGCGAGGGGTTACTCCATACTGGATCGGCGCTGGCGAACGGCCGGTGGCGAATTGGATCTCGTGGCCCGCAGCGGACAGGTCGTCGTGTTCGTGGAGGTCAAGACCCGGGGCGGTCGGGCGCTCGCACCGGCTGAGGATTGGGTGGGGCCGCGGCAGCGTCAAGTACTGAGGCGCACGGCACGAGCCTGGCTGGCCGCCAACGATGGTGCTGGCGGTGCGGTTTGCCGCTTCGACGTCATCGGTGTAACTCTCGATGAAGACGGGTGCGGATTTCGTCTGCGCCACCTCGATGCCGCATTCTGACCGCCTCCAACCGAGTATCCCGCACCGCCCGGCATACGCGGATGGGATTGGCCCGATTGCCACTCCGGGACCGACTCCCTATCTTCATGCGAGCCACGACGGCGGCCGACGGCCCACAACCTACCTGCTCCCACCCCGCGTCACCGCCAAAGTGCTTCGGAACCTGCGGCCGCGCGGCTGCGTAATGTGGTCGACCTGCGATGACGCTCCCCGCTCCGAGTGTCCCGCATGTACGACAACTGCACCTGAGGTGATCAATGATCGCACGCCGCACGAAGAGCGCACGAAATGAGACCCGTGGTCATCCCAAAGGCCGTCCGGTCCCTCGCGCTGCCGCCTTTCGTCGGTTTGGGTTCATCCCGGGCATCGCGTTCGCCGCCCTGTTGGCGATCCCCGGGGGAATTCCGCCGGCGGTCGCGGGCGCCGACCCTGCTCCAGATACTGTTTCCCAGCTCCTGGATTCCGACGGTGACGGCGTGGAGGATATTCTTTCCCTCTGGCGAGCCGGCGATCTGGATTGGTCGGACCTGCGACAGCGCGCTATCCAGGCAAGGGAGCATCCCGATCTGGCTGCAGCCGGACCGGCGAAATCAGCTTGGTCGGGTCCCGAAGTGGCTCCCACCGGTGGCAGTTGGGAGCAGGGCAAGATCCGGATCCTGCATCTCGGCGGAGGTCGTGTTGCCCGCGACCAGGCCAGTGCCGCGGGTTCCCTGCAGGTGATCCATGACCTGTCCCGCCTCGACGCCAGCGTACTGGCCATGGATGAGGACGCCCTGCGCGCGTATCTCGATGCAACTCCCGGCGGCCACATCATGCTGGACCGGGACGGGGTGCCCGCCCTGGACCATACACGCACAATGGTCGGAGCCAGCGCCTTGACCGGTGATCCTTGGCGACTGGGTGACGACTGGTCGGCGACCGTGGCCATTCTGGATTCGGGATGCGACACAGCCCACGGTGATCTGGGCGATCACGATGACGATGATCGCGACGGACCGGCTCCTGCGGTGGGAGATGCGGCGGATTGGTATCCGGCGACTGCCGGGTGGCCGATTTTCAGCGGCTACAAGGTCGTCGGCTGGCAGGACGTGACCGATGATTTCCCCCAGGCCCAGGGGCCGTGGGACTATCACCACCACGGTACGGCCCTGGCTTCGGCGGTAGCCGGTGCCGCCAAGGTGGATGCTGCCGGTGCCGGCATGGCGCCCGGCGGTCGTCTGACGGTGGTCAAGTTCTACGATTTCGACGTGACGTGGCACGCCTGGGCCGGGGACTTCCTGGCTGCCTGTGACTGGGTTCTGGCGAATCAAGAGACCTACCGGGTGCGGACGGTCCTGGTAGCTGTGAACTGGGATGTCGACGCCGGCATTGGTGCAGCGATGGATGCCCTGCTGGATGCGGGTATCCTGCCGGTGGTAGCCGTGGGCAATCACGGTGATGATCAGTCCGGGCCTGGATTCCCGGCTCGCCTGCCCGGTGTCCTGACCTGTGGCGGCGTCAATGACGAAGGCATGGTGGCAGCCTTCAGTGGTCGAGGCCTGCCCGGACAGGCAAAACCGGATCTGGTGGCGCCGGCCGGGGGATTGCTGGCGGCACGCGGTCGGGTTGATGTAGCGGACAATGAACCTGACGACTCCTACAGTGGGCGTTCGGGCACGAGCCTGGCTGCTGCCCACGCCGCGGGTGCCGTCTACCTCATGGACGAGGCTCTCAGGGACCGTGGTGTCGTGTTTCCTTCGGGCCGCGAGGGTGCCCTGTTGCGCGCTACGATATTGAGGTCCACGGCATTGCCGGTGGAACAGGAGGAAACTCCGGACGGGACCGGCAATTTGGCTTTGCCCAGCCCCCTGCCCGGGGATCCGGTGCAAGGAGCCGGCCTGCTGCGTATCGATGCGGCCGTGGCCATGGTTCTGGAACCCCTGGAATCGGGTGAGGACCAGGAAGATTCGATCGAAACCGGTTGGCAGCATCCAGTACTGGCCCGTCGTCTTGTAACAACTCCGGGTATTCGTTATCTCGTCGAAGCCCTGCCAGAGCCGGGTCTTGATATCGAGTTGTCCGTGGTGGATCCCATGGGACTGGTCACGGGCCTGGACGACGTATCGGTTACCAGGGACATCAACGGCGCCGGCGTTTCCGAGTTTACCTATGTGCGGCCGGCATCCGGCCACTGGCTGGGACTTGTGGTCAAGCGGATCACAGGTCAGGGCAGGGTGACCTTGCGCCTGCTGGAAGCTGACACTTTCGCCGCCCAGGGCCGCCACCTGAAACTGCCCGGAACCCTCACCGGAAATATCAATGTGGGTGGTGGTGGAGGAGTGTCTGAACCCTTTCTCGTGGTGCCCTCGCGAGTAACGGTGGATGACGCCGCTCGTGCCCTGACCCGTGTCGAGATGGACGGAAGGGTGCCGGATGGTTGGCCGGTCTTCTTTTTCCCCCACGGTTCTGCCCAGGGTGGTTTGCACCAGCCCCTGGTGTGGGATCTGGATGGTCAGCCGGGTGATGAGATAGTTGCTTCTTCCCAGTATGGCTCGGTCTACTTCGTGTCGGGGAATGGAAGCTACACGGAAATCGGGTTGGGGCTGAATGTGCGCCTGACAATCGCCGTGGGTCTTGAAACGCCGACAGCGCGCCGGGTGGCATGTATAGACAATGCCGGCCATGCACGTGCCTGGACAGCTGGTGGGGTGGAGGTGGCCCAAGTTGACCTGGGTCATGCCGATCCCCTGTCACCTGCAGTAGGAACCCTGATTCCCGAAGCAGAAGAAGCGCTGGTTGTGGCATTTGCCGATGGCCACGTGGTGGCACTGGATACCGATCTGCAGGTCCTGCCAGGTTGGCCTCGTGATCTCGGCGAGCTCCTGACGACCGCTCCGGTTCTACTGGACCTGGATGGCAACGGGGACCACGAAATCGTCATACCGGTCAGTGACCCGAATGCGGGCAGTCTGTACCTGCGGGTTCTTGAGGGTGACGGCAGCCCACATGCGAGCGACGGCACACAACTGACGGCTCCCGCGGGAGGCGACTGGTTATTCACGACACCGGCCATGGTACGGGGCACCGTCGGGAGCGGCGGCCTGGGGTTGACCGTGCTGGGCCTGGTGCAGGCTCCCCTGGGATTTGATCGCAGTCGCTGGCTTCTGACCGCAGCAACATTGGGCCAGTCCGGGATTACCATCGAAACCCATCCGGTCCTTTACATGAACACCAGCACTTCACAGGGCCAACTCCTGGCAGAACATATTCTGGCGGCCTCACCGTTGGCCTGGGACCAGACCGGTGATGGTGTTTCGGACCCCGGCCTGCTTGTGAGCCTTGAATGGCAGGAACAGCTATACGGTGTAACCACCATCCCGGGAGCGTCCACAGGCTGGTATTTGGCAGATTCGGCAAATAGGCCCCAGGCGGCCTGGCAACCGCTGGACACTGGTGGGCCGGCGCAGATACGCCGCGGCAGGGTTGGAGCTGCTCTTTGTCAGCCGGAGGCTGGTGCCATGATCCGTGCACACGTTTTTGACACCGACCTGGTCTTCCACCCGGTACTCGAAAGCGCTCCCGGCGCTGCCGATTGGCCTGTCGCCCGAAGTGATGGCCGCAATACGGGCGCCATGGCCATCAAGACCGGAGTGAGTGCAGCAGCGCCCCTGGATTTGTCTTCTTCCCGCCTGAGAATCTATCCCAATCCCGGTTATGGTCGTGTCCATTTCCAGCTGGGAATGGAGAAGGGGCCGGGTCGCACAACGGTGGAGATCTTCGATCTCCGCGGCCGCCGCTTGAGGCGCATGTCTGCAGAGGGCACGACTCTGGTATGGGATGGCCGAGGACGTGATGGGAGGCGGCTGGCGGTGGGGACTTATTTGGCGGTGGTGAGTAGGGGGTCGATGCGACAAACCAAGAGACTAATGATTCTCCATTAAAATAGTTGTGCCTCCGAAATTGTGTCTGGCGTCCGGAAGTGATTTTGGTGGTCACTGTGTCGTTCTAGAACGCGAATTTCAGATCGTGCTTCCTCTGCTTGGCCAGCGCTCTGGTCTCCACTTCCCGCCCGTAGTACAGCCCCCAACGGTCCGGTAAGTCGATCCGGGTCGGGAATAGGCGTTCAGTCAGGATATCCTCTGCCGTTAAGCGCCGGTCCGCCATCCCTCGCGCCATTGCCGGCGTCGGACTCGCCCGACTCTTCTCACGCCTGCCCTGCATGTAGTTACGCCAGACCAGGAAGATGGCCAGCCGTTCAGCGCTCGCCTGCCGACGCTTGGACCACGCGATGGTCTCACGTTTGTGATTGGCACTGCTGTGACGGATCACCAGATCCAGCAGATTAATCTCCCACAAGCGGTTGTTGCTCCCCCGGTGCGCCCGGCTCGAGGTCACGTCATGTCGGATCACAATCGCCAAGCCGTGCATGGCAGCCGGATAGGCCCGATGATCATCGCTGTAGATCCGTACTTCATACTGGCCGCTGATCATCACTTCAAGCAGTTCACGAACATCCTTGAGGACAGCCTGCGGATCGGCACGGCCGTGGATCAGTTCCAACTCGGCTCTCTTCTTTCGCTGCTGTTTGGTCATTTTTCCGCTTCTGCGCACCTCGCTGTCGGTGAAGTAGATGAAGAAGTCGGTTTCCTTCTCGGCTGCAACGTGATGGTGGAAGGGGAAGTGTTGTGACAGTTCGAAGGATACGAATCCGTCTATGACTATCTCACTGGCGGGTTTGGCGTTGAACATTTTTTGGGCGTGAAACAACATTGAGTGTCTGCCGAGGCGTGCTATGTGTCGGTTGATGGTTTCTGGTGAAGTGCCCAGGTCGCGGGCGACTTGGCGGTTGGACATGCAGCCGGTGGTCTTGGTAAAGAGCCGGGAATCGATATCGGGTCGTTTCTGCCAGTAGGTGGTGGAGAAGGTTTGACTACTGAAGGATCTCTTACAGTGCAGGCATGTGAACCGCTGGATACGGTGTGGCTTTGTCTGCCTGGTGAAGAAGCCGATTTTCTTGTAGCGCCAGCCCTTGTTCAACTTGCTGTGGTACAGGCAGTTGGGGTTGGGGCAGAATGGTGGCCGGTAGTTCGGGGCATGTTGTGGTAGGTTGAACATATTCGGCCGGATCGCAGGGATCGGACCGGACACATTTTCGGAGGCACAACTATTGACTTGGCATGTTCTGCTGTCTACGTTTCAGAACCTCAGGGACCACCAGAAGCAAACGCCACGCATCCCCGATGCTACAGCCACGCTTCTCCGGTCCAGTAGCCTGACACGCCTGTGAATGGGAGAATACCATGCTGGCCAAGCGGATGCAGAACCTGGGCACTGAGACCGCTTTCGCGGTCCTGGCCCGTGCCAAGGCCCTCGAGGCCGAAGGTCGTGATATCGTCCACCTGGAAATCGGCGAACCTGATTTCGACACGCCGCAGAACGTCATCGACAAGGGTGTCTGGGCACTCCAGAACGGCTACACCCATTACGGTCCGGCGGCGGGTCTGCCGGATGTACGCAAGGTGTTTGCGGAGCATATCGCACGGGACAGGGGTATCGATGTCACTGCCGAGAACGTGGTCATCGTGCCCGGTGGCAAGCCCATCATTTTCTTCCCGTTGCTGGCGTTGGTGGATCCTGGTGACGAAGTCGTCTATCCCAACCCCGGGTTTCCCATCTACGAGTCGATGATAAAATTCCTCGAGGCCAAGGCTGTGCCGCTGCCGCTGAGGGAAGAGAACGATTTCAGTTTCGACATTGAGGATCTCAAGGTCAGGGTCAGCGACAAGACCAAAATGTTGATCATCAATTCGCCCCAGAATCCCACCGGCGGCGTATTGGCATCCTCCGACCTTGATGCCATTGCCGAGTTGGCGCTCAAACACGATTTCTGGGTGTTGAGTGACGAGATCTACAGCCAGATCGTTTATGACGGAACCCACGACTCGATTTCCACACGGCCGGGTATGCTCGAGCGGACGATCATCCTCGAAGGGCACTCCAAGACCTATGCCATGACGGGCTGGCGCCTGGGCTACGGCATCATGCCGGTCACCCTGGCCGATGCCGTCGCCAAGCTGCAGACCAACTGCACCAGTTGCACTGCGGCCTTCACCCAGGTTGCCGGTGCCGAGGCGTTGACCGGCCCCCAGGACGCGGTGCGGGCCATGGTCGCCGAATTCAAGGTGAGGCGTGACCTGCTCGTCGACGGTCTCAACGCCATTGAGGGTGTCAGTTGCAAAAGGCCGCGCGGTGCCTTCTACGTGTTCGCCAACATCTCCGAATTGGGGCTGACGAGCAAGCAGGTGGAGCAGAAGTTGCTGGACGACTTTGGCGTGGCGGCCCTGGCCGGTACCTCGTTCGGTGCCGAAGGCGAGGGTTTCCTGCGCTTCAGCTATGCCAACAGCCAGGACAACATCAAGAAGGCCCTGTCCCGCTTTGCCGAGTTCGTAGCTGCGGTGAGAAATGGCTGACGCTCCGCTGCGCATGGTCCTGGCCCTCGGGGGCAACGCCATCATTCCGGCGGGCCAGGAAGGCACATTCGACCAGCAAATGGCTATCACGCGGGCGACCATGGATCAGGTCGCCCGGTTGGCTTCCCTGGGGCATGAAGTGGTACTCAGCCACGGCAACGGGCCAGTGGTGGGAAACATCGTGCTGCGGGGTGACGCCGGCCAGGCGCTGCACGGTATTCCGGCCATGCCCATGTACGTCTGCGGTGCGGATAGCCAGGGTGGGCTGGGCTACATGCTGCAGCAAGCGCTGCAGAACGCTCTGCGTGCCGAGGGAATCGCCAAACCGGTGGCGACCATCGTCACCCAGGTCAGGGTGGATCCTGCTGATCCGGCTTTCGATACTCCCACCAAACCCATCGGCCCCTTCTACAGCGAGGATGAGGCTCAACGCGTGCGCGAGGAGTTCGGCTGGACAGTGGTCGAGGATGCGGGGCGTGGTTGGCGGCGCGTGGTTCCCAGTCCGCGTCCGGTGGAAGTAGTGGAGTGGGAAGCGATCAAAGCCCTGCTCGATGCCGATGTCCTGACTATTGCCGCTGGCGGCGGTGGTGTGCCGGTGATCCGCAACGCCGCGGGTGAACTCGAAGGAGTGGATGCGGTGATCGACAAGGACCGGGCCAGCGATCTGTTGGGCCGCCTGGTCGGGGCCGATACCCTGGTCATCGTCACCCAGATCGAAAAGGTCTGCGCCGGATTCGGTACGCCGTCCCAGGAGGAGTTGGATATCCTGCCGGCTGGGCGTGCGGCCGCCATGCTGGCCGCCGGCGAATTCCCTGCCGGCAGTATGGGTCCCAAGATCGAGGCCGCCCTTGGTTTTCTCGAGGCGGGTGGGCGGCGAGTGGTGATCACCGCACCGCATTCCATTCTCGAAGCGGTCGCCGGCACGGCAGGTACCAGCATCGTGCCGGATTGAGCGCCCTGGCCGATCATCCTTGTCCCTGCAATATGAAATCGGGTAGAGTCGGCGGCAGAGCGGCACTGGTGCCGTCATTCGTTTCCGGAGGATGGAGCAGATATGCCCCCCAAGGTACTAGTTGTCGGAGCCGGTGGTCGGGAGCACGCGCTCGTGCGCCAAATGGCGGCTTCGTCCCGCAAGCCCGAGATATTCGCTGCCCCGGGCAATCCCGGCACGGCAGTTCATGCCACCAATGTGGATCTGGATCCCATGGATTCCGTGGCAGTGACGGACTTCTGCCAACGAAACAACATCGACCTGGTCGTGGTCGGACCGGAGGATCCGCTTATCAACGGTCTGGCTGATCACCTGCACCGGGCCGGCATTTCCGTATTCGGCCCGGGGGCCATGGGGGCCAGGCTGGAGGGCGACAAGGAATTCGCCAAGGAGGTGCTGACGGCGGCGGGCGTGCCCACGGCGCACTACCAGGCCTTCAGCAGCTCGGACCAGGCGCTGAAGCATCTGGATACGGCTGAACTGCCCATAGTGGTCAAGGCCTGCGGGGCGGCCCAGGGCAAGGGGGTGGCGGTTTGTTCCACACGGGACGAGGCCGAGGTCCACATCCGCGCCTGTCTGGATGACCAGACCTTCGGCCAATCAGGTCTGCGGATCCTGCTTGAGGATTGCATGTTCGGTCCCGAGTTGTCGGTCCTGATCGTTACCGACGGGCAGGACTACTGCCTGCTGGCACCGAGCCGGGACCACAAACGCATCGGCGAGGGAGACAAGGGTCCCAACACCGGTGGCATGGGGGCTTTTGCCCCGGTGGACCTGCCGGAAGACCTCATGGCCGAAATCGATACCAGGTTCGTCCTGCCGGTGCTGGCGGAGCTGCGGCGCCGTGACATCCCCTACCGGGGAGTACTCTACGCCGGGTTGATGTTGACGGACAACGGGCCCTCGGTGCTCGAGTTCAACTGCCGCTTCGGCGACCCTGAGACCCAGGTGGTCCTGCCTCTGTTGACTGGTGATCTCTACGAGCTTTGCCAGGCTGCGGCCGACGGAGCCCTGGGGGCCTATCTACAGGGACTGCACGCACCGGCGGCCGGGGCGCCTGCAGTCTGGACCGGAGCGGGCCTGACGGACTGGTCACGCCACGCCATCGTGGTGGTGGGCGCTTCGGATGGTTATCCTGGCAGCTATGCCAAGGGCAAGCCCATCGAGCTGCCTGCCAGTGAGGGGGAGGATCGCTGGATGATACAGGCCGGGACCGCCAGCCTGGAGGGGACGCTGGTCACCGACGGGGGGCGGGTGCTGGGCGCCGTCGGTACGGGGTCTGATCTGGCGGCCGCACGCTCGGCGGCCTATGCCCTGTTGGACGAAACACACTTCGAGGGACTCACCTACCGCCGCGACATCGCCGGCAGCGAAGGAGCCTGATCATGGCAGCCGCCACCAGGACCAAGAAGGAACCTCGTGTCATGGTGCTGCTGGGCAGTACCAGTGACCTGCCGGTAATCGAGAAGATGAAGCCCCTGCTGGACCGTTTCGGTCTGACCTACGGCGTGGAGGTGGCCTCGGCGCACCGGCAGCCGGAGAAGCTGAAGCGGGTCCTGCGTCGCGGGGACAAGGGGGGCACAGAAATCTATATTGCCCTGGCAGGCATGGCCGCCCATCTGCCCGGAGTGGTGGCGTCCCTCACACCGAAGCCGGTAATCGGCGTGCCCGTGGCCTCGGGGCCCCTCGCGGGAGTGGATGCCCTGCTGTCCATGGTGCAGATGCCCCCGGGAGTGCCGGTAGCCACGGTGGCCATCGGCAGTGCCGGGGCTCGCAACGCGGCGGTGTTGGCGGCGCGGATCCTGGCCCTGGGTGACAAGAAGGTGGCTGCCGCCCTGACGGATTATGGCAAGGAACTGGCGCGGGGCGGACGCTGAACGTGGCCGCGCCCCTGGTGAACCGGGTCGAAGCCGCCCGCCTCCTGGAGGCGGGCGGTGTCTTGCTGATGGCCACCGACACCCTCCCTGGACTGCATGCACGGATGGACCGTCCCGAAGCACTGGCTCGCATTTCCGAAATCAAACAGCGCGATCCGGCCAAACCCCTGTTGTTGCTGGCTGCTTCACTGGATGCGGTGGCGGACGTGGCTACCCTCACTCCAAGGCAGCGCTCATACGCAGAACGCTGTTGGCCGGGACCTTACACTTTGATTCTACCTGCTTTGCCGGAATTGCCCCGGGATGTTACAACCGACGATGACACGGTGGCCGTGAGGGTGCCGGGCATGTCCGGCCTGCGGAAACTGCTGGCAGACGTGGGTGTGCCGGTGGTCTCCACCAGCGCCAATCGTTCGGGTGAGGTTCCGGACCCTACGCTGGCTGCGGCCACGGAGATCTTCCGGGAGACGGTGGATGGAGTGTACGATCCGGGCGGTGGAGCAGAGGCCATCTCGACGCGTCCCAGTGCCTTGGTGGACCTGACCGTCTGGCCACCGCTGATCCTGCGCGAAGGTCCCTGCGCCTCACCGGATGTTGCTGGTCTTGACCTCCCCCCGGGGGGGTTCTAATGTTGGACATGGTAGAATATGGAGACTCGGCCCGGATTGTGAACCGGACAGTATATTGTGTTGAAGATTAAACGGGACAGCAGGTTGGGCGGCAGGCTTGGAGTGCCGTATGAGAACCTTCTGGCCCTCGTGGACGAAGACCTGACGGGTACGGGAAGGACACACGGAACATGTTGATCGCCATCGGTTCTGATCATCGGGGTTTCGCCCACAAGGTCCTGATCAGCGAGAAACTCCGCGAGCGCGACATAACGGTCAGGGACGAGGGCTGCTTCGGCACCGAGTCGGCCGATTACCCCGGGCCCGCCCTGGCGGTGGGAGAACTCGTGGCCGGGGGCCAGGCCGCTGCCGGGGTATTGATCTGCGGCTCGGGAATCGGCATGAGCATCGCTGCCAACAAGGTCAAGGGTGTCCGGGCGAGTCTCTGTTTCACCGAGGACCAGGGCCGAACCACCAGGCAGCACAATGACAGCAATGTCCTGTGTCTCAGTGGCGACGGCGTGGATCCGGACCTGGCCTGGCGTATCTTCGATGCCTGGCTGGGGGCGACCTTCGAGGGTGGGCGGCACGGGCGGCGTGTCGACATCATCACGACCTACGAAGACGATCACATGAACCGGGAGTAATGGTCATGTACGACGAAGTGCACAGGACGGACGAACAGATCGCCACCATCCTGGAGGCGGAACTGGGACGGCAGCGTGGCCAGCTGGAGATGATCGCCAGCGAGAACTTCACCAGCGAAGCGGTCATGCAGACCACGGGCTCGGTGTTGACCAACAAGTACGCCGAGGGGTATCCGGGCAAACGCTACTACGGCGGTTGCGTCCACGTGGACGAGGCCGAGACCCTGGCCAAGAAGCGGGCCATGGCCCTGTTCGGGGCCGAGCGTGCCAACGTCCAGCCCCACAGCGGCTCGACGGCCAACATGACGGCCTATCTGTCGGTGCTGAAGCCGGGAGACAAACTGCTGGGGCTGAGCCTCAGCCACGGCGGACACTTGACCCACGGTCATCCGGTTAACTTCTCGGGACTGCTCTTTGAAGCCATCCACTACGAGGTCTCCGCAGGCACCGAGACCATCGACTACGATCGTCTGCGCGACCAGGCCCTGGCCGAGCGCCCGAAGATGATCGTGGGCGGCGCCAGCGCCTACCCACGCTTCTGGGACTACGAGAAGCTGCGCTCGATCGCCGACGAGATCGAAGCGATGCTGGTCTTTGACATGGCCCACATCGCCGGCCTGGTGGCCGGTGGCGT
>QNDV01000019.1 GCA_003646045.1 bacterium | reverse complement strand
TCAGGACGGACGCCGTCAGGAAACATCCCGCGGATCCGACCGGGAGGGCGGTCGGGGCCACAGACACACTGGACGTGAACCAGCGACCACCGCCGAGGCTTGGGCCGACCTCGCCCAGGGAGGATAGGATATGCCGACCATACAAGGCGTAAATGACGGATACGGACCGGTGCTGGGAGCCCCGGCGCGAGATTCATCAGAGGTCTCGGATCTTGATTTCATGGCCCTGTTGGTGGCCCAGATCCAGAACCAGGATCCACTGAGCCCCATGGACAACGCCCAGTTCACCAGCCAGATCACCCAGTTTTCCATGCTGGATGAATTGACGGGCATGCAGGCCCTGCTGGAAGAGAACCTGGCCATCGGTCAGTCCATCAACAACACCTCCATGCTGGCTCTCGTGGGCAAGGACGTCACCGTCGAAGGCAACGCGGTGTCCGTCGCCGAGGGTGTCGTCAGCGAGAACATGGTGGCAACCCCGTTGCCGGGTAACGCACGCATCGAGGTCACCGACAGTTCGGGCCGCGTGGTGCGCTCCTATACCAGGGAAATTGACGCGGGCATGACCGACGTGAGTTGGGACGGCAAGGGTGATGACGGGAATGCTCTCGAGGATGGCGACTATACCATCTCGGTGAAATTGACGGGTAAGGCAGACGGGGAGGAAATGCCGTTCACGACCCTCATGACCGCTGCGGTCGAGGGGATGAGGTTTGAGAACAACGTAGCGGTCGTCATGCTGGGCGGCCGGGATTTCTACGTCACTGATATCTACAAGGTGAGCTGAAACGACCGCCTACCGGCGGGTCGAAAACACGAAGGGAACGATCCCATGTTCAAGTCTCTGTACTCCGGCGTCTCTGGCCTCTCGGCCAACCTGACGAACCTCGACGTTATCGGCAACCACATTGCCATCAGCAATTCGGTGGGTTTCAAGTCGGGGCGTGTCACCTTCAGCGAGATGCTCACCCAGACGATCCAGCCGGCGAGTCGGCCGGTGGCGGGCGGTCTCGGCGGAACCAACCCGCAGCAGGTGGGCCTCGGCACCCGGGTCGGCAGCATCGACACCAACTTCAACCAGGGCAACTTCCAGACCACGGGCAAGAAGACCGACATCGCCATCCAGGGCAGCGGCTTCTTCATGCTCAGCGACGGCGCCAGCCGCACCTATACCCGGGCGGGTGTTTTCGGTCTGGACAGCTCCAGCTACCTGGTCAGTCCCTCGACGGGTCTGAAGGTCCAGGGTGTGATGGCGGACGCCACCGGCATCCTGCCGGCGGGTCCCATGAGTGACATCTATATCGATCCCGGCCTTGTCGTGCCGGCCGCCGCCTCGACCGAGGTCCAGTTGCGGGGTAACCTCGATGCCGCCAGCGACGCCCGGCCCACCATCGTGCGCACCGCGTCCCTGTTGACCATGGCCCAGGGGACGGACCTGCTGGTGGACATGAGCGGCGAGACCGGCGGACAGCTGGACCTGGACGTGGGCAACCAGATCGCCTTGAACGGCCGCGACAGCGCTGGCAATCCGCTGTCGACCAATACCTTCGAAGTCACCTCGGACACTACCTATCAGGACCTCGTGGACTGGCTCAATGGAGAGACTGCGGCGGCGAGCTTCAGCATCGATCCCAGCGGCGCGCTGCAGATGAACAACACCTCTGGCGGAGACATGGTCGGGGTGTCGCTGGCGGTGGACGGCAAGGACGTCTTCGGGTCGAACCTGACCATCGGGACCGTGGCCGCCGGCACCACGGCCCAGTCGAGTGGATTGCGGTCCTACGCCGACGCCGGCGACCTGTTGCAGAACATCTACAGTGCCGATGGCGCCCCCTTGGGCGTGGACTTCACCGACCCGACGGCGTCCTTCGTCCTGGGTGGTCGCATCAACGGCGAGCAGGTGGACACGACCACCTTCACCGTGGACGGCACCACGACCCTGGGGGACCTGGCCAGCGAGATCCAATACGCGCTGGGGGCCTACTCCAACCCGGCAACCATTAACGACGAGGGCCAGATCGAGATCATCGGCGAAGTGGGACTCGCCTCGTCCATAGACGAGATCAGCGTGACCGAGGGGGGGGAGGTCAACGGCGCCCTGACCGACGCCTTCTCCTTCCTCCAGATCCAGCAGGCCGAGGACCAGCAGAACTACACCATGGCCACGCGGGTCTATGACTCGCTGGGCATAGAGCATTCCGTGTCCTTCGCCTTCGAGAAGGTCCCGGGTGAGAACGAATGGATCTGGCAGGCCGAGATGGAAGGGACCGAGGTCCTGCTGTCCGGCGGCTCGGGCCGCATCCGCTTCGACAGTACGGGGGCCATCAGCAGCTTCAGTTTCGACGACAACGTTTCGGCTCTGACCTTCCAGCCGCAGGCCCAGGGCGAAGGGGCGGAGAACGTGGTGCTGGACATTGATTTCGGTGAAATCGGCGCACTGACCGGGTTGACCCAGTTCGAGGGCGAGGGCAACCTGCAGGCCATTGCCGACGGCTACACCTCCGGCAATCTGGTCGATTTCGCCATCGACCAGAGCGGGGTCATCACCGGCATCTTCAGCAACGACATCTCCATGGCGATAGCCCAGATCGGCATCGCCCAGTTTTCGAACCAGGAAGGGCTGGTGAGGGAGGCCAACAACACCTACCGCCTGAGCGGCAACTCGGGCCAGGCCATGGAGACTTTCGCGGGCATGGGCAACGGGGTCACCCTCGCGCCGGGTGCCCTCGAGACGAGCAACGTCGACCTGGCGCGGGAGTTCACCAACCTGGTGGTGGCCCAGCGCAGCTTCCAGGCCAACAGCCGGGTTATTTCCACCGCGGACCAGATCATGCAGGAGCTGGTGAACCTGATCCGGTAGGGCGGAATCCGGCCCGTGGGTGAGCGTCGCGACGACCGGACCGGCGGTGGGTGGGAGCCCGTCTGCCGGTCCGATGCGGCAAGGAGCTAAAGTCCATGATTAAAGTAACGAAATTGAATGGCAGGGAGATCGTGGTGAACGCCGACCTGATCGAGTTCATCGAAGCGACCCCGGACACGCTGATCAGCCTCACCACGGGGCGCAAGATCATGGTGTTGGAGGAGATGGACGATGTGATCGCCAGGGCCATGGCCTATCGGACCCAGGCCAGGATCTACCCCGTGCCGGCGGGGGGACAGGGATCGGTGTTCGAGGGCTAACCGCCCGCGCGGAGCTTCGCAGGAGGCGAAGCCCGAAAGGACGAGCGCGTGGATTTTGCAACAATTGTAGGCCTCGTGGCGGCGTTCGGTCTGATCGTCTGGTCGATCCTGTTGGGCGGCAACCTCTCCGGATTCGTCGACATGCCCTCGGTGGCCGTCGTGCTCGGAGGTACTCTCGGTGCCCTGCTGATCAACTTCCCACTACAAAAGATCACCGGCATGGCCAGCATCATCAAGAAGACCGTGCTTTTCCAGACCGAGGATCCCGATGCCATCATCTCGAAGATAGTGAAGTACGCCGAGCGGGCCCGCCGCGAGGGCATGCTGGCGCTGGAGGAGGAATCGGAAAACGAAGAGGACGAGTTCCTGCGCAAGGGACTGAGACTGGCCGTGGACGGTACAGACCCCCAGCTGCTGGAGAAGATCCTTGAGACGGATCTCGACCAGGTGGAAAGCCGCCATGCCGAAGGCGCCAAGATCCTGTCGACCGGCGGAACCTTTGCTCCGGCCTTCGGCATGATCGGTACCCTGATCGGTCTGGTCAATATGTTGGGTGCCCTGGAGGATCCCTCGCAGATCGGCGCCGGCATGGCTACCGCCCTGATAACCACTTTCTACGGAGCCGTGGTGGCCAACGCCTTCTTCCTGCCCATGGCGGGCAAGCTCGAAGCCCGTTCCAAGGAAGAGATGCTCGGCAAGTACATGGTCATCGAGGGCATCATGGCCATCCAGAGTGGCGATTCCCCCCGAATCGTCGAGGAGAAACTGAAATCCTTCCTGTCGCCCAGTTTGCGCCGGAAGGTGGACGAAGCCAAGGACGCCGCGGCCTGACCGGTCCGGGCGGCCGACAGGAGGGTCCCCGGTGGCCAAGAAGAAGAACATCATCATCAAGCAGGGGCTCGATGACTGGGTCATGACCTACGGTGACCTGATGAGTCTGTTGCTCACGTTCTTCGTGCTCATAGTCAGTTTCTCGTCCATGCAGGAATCCAAGTTCGAGCAGGCCGCCGAATCGCTGAAGGAAGCCTTCGGGGTCATGGCCCAGCCCGAGCACGTCATCGAGATCAACAAACCCCTGATTCCCCGCAAGAGCGACAATGAGGCAGACCTGGAGTTCCTGTTCGAGGTGCGGGAACTGGAGAAGACCGTGCTCGATGAGAAGCTGGACGATCAGATCATGATAGAGACCAGGGAGGACGGTGTGCTGATACGGATGCCGGCGCCCCTGCTGTTCCAGTCGGGCGGCGCCGAGCTGTTGACCGTTTCCCAGCCCCTGCTCGACAAGCTCGCCAGCCTGTTCCGGAAATTCCCCGGAGAGGTACGTGTCGAAGGGCATACCGACGACATACCTATCAAATCGACACAATTTCCCTCGAACTGGGAGCTGTCATCGGCGCGAGCCGTGGCGGTGGCACGATACTTTCAAGGACTCGGTATCCCGCCGGACCGACTGGCCGCGACGGGTTACGGTGAATACCGCCCCGAGGCGGGAAATGGCACCGCCGAGGGACGAGCGGCGAACCGGCGTGTGGAGATCCTCCTGGCGAGGATTTCCATCCCACAGGCCTCAGGAAGCGATTTGCCCCTGAAAACGCCTGTAAAGGAGCCGGAACGGGCTCCAGAGCCGGCCCCCGAGCCGGAAACGGAAACGATCGAGGAACAAGTGCCCCTGATCCTTAACCCGGTAACCGGGAAGCTGGGGGCGCCGACGGGCTTCAAGTGGAAGTGACAAGGAGCTGACCCATGGCCGACGAAATTCCTGACGTCATCGAAGGAGAGGGCGGCAACAACAAGCTGGCCTTCCTGCAGAACAAGGCAGTGATCCTGGGTGCCATCGTGGTGGTTCAGACCCTGCTGGCCATCGGCCTGACCCAGTTCGTTATCCTGCCCCGCATGGGGGTACAGGGTGCGGATATGTCGGAGCCGCGGGCGGAGGAGATCGCGGGTGCCGTGATCGAGCCGGGGACCATCGTGGGCCTCGAGGAGATCATCGTGACCCTGGACTCGGATCCCCGGCAGCCACGTTACCTGCGCATCAATGTGAGTCTGGAAATTCGTGACTCGTCCCAGGCCGAGCGTGCTGCCGCCAGGATTCCCCAACTCAGGGATATCGTGATCATGATACTTTCGGGCAAGTCGGCGGCAGATATCGGCTCACCCGAGGGACGGTCCGCGTTGCGGGATGAAATCTTCCGCGACGTGTCGGCCCAGCTGCCCGAAAGTGCCCTGATGAACGTATTCTTCTCGGACCTGGTCGTACAGTAGCAACGGAGAAAGAACGTGGCTTCCGAAGAGATCGGCATCGACAACGAGGTAATGGATCCGGAGCTGGCGTCGGCCATCGACACCGCCGAGGACCTGAGCGGTACCGTGAGCAACCCGGCGGTGGACATCGATGCCGTGCTGGAGGCCGAGTCCATCTCCGACGGCGACACTGCGGAAGGTCCCAACCGGTACGACTTCAATCGGCCCCACAACATCTCGCGGGCATTCGAGAAGAACCTGCAGTCCGTTGGCGAGAATTTCGCCAAGACGGCGACCATTGACTTCACGAATCTCATGCGCAGTACGGTACAGGTTGAATTCCGGGGCATGCGGCAGACCACCTTTGCCGATTACCAGAACAGTATGCCCAATCCGACGTCTGCCGCCGTGGTGGCCCTCGAGCCCCTCAAGGGTGTGTCCCTGTTGAACCTGGACCTGAATCTCTGCTATGTGTTCCTGCAGAAGCTCATGGGTGGCCCCCTGGACGCCGAGGGGCCCATGCGTGAGTTCACTGAGATCGAGCGGAGCATTGCGGCCAATCTGGTGGAGCGTTTCACCGAGCTGGTGCGCAAGGCCATGGCGCATCTCACGGACGTGAAACCCAAATTCGTCAAACTGGAAAACAATCCCGGCTATTTGAGCGGGATATCCGAAGGCGAATCCCTGATCATCCTGCGTTTCCCCGTGGCAGCCACCCCTGCAGAGGGTCCGGTGGAACTGGCTATTCCCATGTCTGCCTTCGGCCCGGTACGGGAGATCTTCGACCCCCAGGAAAGCATCGAACTGCGTGACGATTACGAACTGCGAGACGACCGGCGGCGCATCCTGAATATGGTGCAGACAACACAGTCGCAAGTCGTTGTGGAATTGGCGGAAGTGCCTACAAGCCTCGAGGAAATACTGAACCTGAGCGAGGGCGATCTGATTTCCCTTTCGCAATCGGTGCAGGCGCCCCTGAAAGTCAAGATCTCCGGCCGGCCCGCCTGGCTGGGTGAAGCAGGACGCCTGGGTCAGAAGCGTGCGGTGAAACTGATCCGCCAATTGAACAAGGAGTAGGGAATGAGCAACGACGACACCCAGGCGACTATCGACCGGGAGGCCCCGGCCGCGACGGAGACGCCGGATGATGCGTCGTCGCCCCTGGTGGATCAGGAGTCGGCGGCTTTGACGCGTGATCTCGAAGAGGATGTCCCGGACACGGGCAACCTGGACCTGCTGCTGGATGTGGGACTGAAGATAACGGTCGAGCTGGGCCGCGCTGAACTCAAGTTCCGTGACGTGCTGAACCTGACCCAGGGCTCGGTGGTGGAACTGCAGCGCCAAACCAGTGAACCGGTGGACATCCTCGTCAATGGTGCCCTGCTGGCTTCCGGTGAGGTAGTGGTGGTGGACGACCACTTTGCCGTCCGCATCACCAAACTGCTCAACCGCGTCGAACGCCTGAAGCGGGTTCTGTGATGATCTGTCCCCTGGCCAGTACCGAATTGACGGGCCTTGCTGCCAATACGGGCATGTCCTGGTGGCAGACCGCGGGTGGGCTGGTAGCGGTCTTCGGACTATTGCTCCTGAGCCTGCGCCTGCTGGGACGCTTCCAGAAGAACCGGGGCGGCGACCGGGCCGGCATGCTTACCGTATGGCCGCTGGGACCCAAGCGGGAGATCCAGGTGCTGCGCTTGGGCGATGCCGTACATTACGTCTACCGGCACGACGGCGCCATGGTGGTGCTGGAGCAGGAAACACTGGCCGCCTGGGAATCACGGGCGGACGCCGAAACACCCCGAATACCGTCACCACAGCATACCGGCATGTTGGACATGCGTCGCTGGCGCGCCATGGCGAGTCGCTCCGGTGAATCCGGATCGCTGTCGAGGACGCCCGCTAGCTGATCAGGAACTGGACGGTTACCACCCACGCCCCGAGGCCCCCATGGTCACCTCGGGGCGTCTTCTTTATTCTTAAGTTTCATTGAGACAACAGCATACAAGAGGACGCGACATCTGACGCACGGCCGCGACGTGGCACGCCCATTGCCTTCCCTAAGGAAACAGACTTTCTACCGGAGGACGCCACTTTGCGCCACAACAGTCCCATCATCTGCCTTGTCACCGTGTTGGCCGCCGTGGCCCTCATGGCCGTCCTGGACGTCCCGGTCGCCCGGGCGCAGGACGCCACGTCCATCACCGCCGAGAGTCCCGTGCTCACCCTCGAGCTCAAGGGCGGGGGCGAGGGTGTGCAGGGTATGGACTCGGCCCTGAAGATCGTGTTGCTCATGACGGTGCTCTCGTTGGCGCCGGCCTTTCTCATCCTGCTGACCAGTTTCACGCGCATCGTTATCGTGCTGGGCTTCCTGCGCCAGGCCATCGGGGCCAACCAGGCACCCAACAACCAGATCATCATCGGGTTGGCGCTCTTTCTGACGATCGTGGTCATGTCGCCGGTGATGCACGAGATGAACGACGACGCCCTGCAACCCTTCCTCACCGAACAGATCGACCAGGGAGAAGCCTTCCAGCGCATCCAGATACCCCTCAAGCAGTTCATGCTGGGCCAGGTGCGTGAGAAGGATGTGGCCCTGTTTCTGGACCTGACGGATACCGTGGCGCCTGACACTCCGGAGGAACTGCCCATGCTGGTGGTAATTCCGGCCTTCGTGCTGAGTGAGCTGAAGACGGCTTTCCAGATGGGCTTCGTGCTCTTCATCCCCTTCCTGATCATCGACATGGTCGTGGCCTCGGTACTCATGTCCATGGGCATGATGATGTTGCCGCCGGTGCTCATCAGTCTGCCCTTCAAAATCCTGTTGTTCGTCCTGGTGGACGGCTGGTTCCTGGTGGTCAAGTCACTGGTCCAGGCCTTCCAGTAGTTAGTAAAGGAGCCACGAGGTGACCCCAGAAGCTGTCATTGAAATCGCCCAGCAGGCCATGCGTACCGTGGTCTTCGTGGCCGGACCCATGTTGGTGGCTGGCATGATCGTGGGCCTGACAATAAGCATCTTCCAGGCGGCGACCCAGATCAACGAGATGACCATGACTTTTGTGCCCAAGATCCTCACGGTCTTCGCGGTACTCGTGCTGACCCTGCCCTGGGCCATCAGCCAACTCACAGGCTTCACCACGGCGATGTTCACCCGCATCGCCAACATGTGACACGGGCATGGAGTTCAATCTGGACATCAATCTCCTGGCCGTAGGCGGCGCCCTGGCGGTGCGTTTCGCGGTCCTGGCCGCAACCCTGCCCCTGCTGGAACTGCGGACCGTACCGCCTTTGTGGCGCTTCGGCCTGGCAGCCAGTTTTGCCGCGGCCCTGGCGCCGGGCATCGCCGCGGGACTGCCCGTGGGTACCCTGGATCTTTCCTGGTCCTCACTGGTGCTGGAGGCGTTGCGTTCCCTGGTGGTGGGAGCACTGCTGGGATTCACGGTTAATATCGTATTTACCGCGGTCCGGTTCGCGGGCTCGGTGGCCGGCATGCAAGTGGGATTCGCCATCGTGAACGCCTACGACCCCATGAGCAATTCACAGATCTCGGTCATCTCCCAGCTCTACTACCTGACGGCTGTCCTGATCTTCTTCGCCACCGGCGGACACCACATCCTGGTGGGAGCCATGTTCCAGTCGTGCATCGTGGTGCCGCCCTATGCGCCGGTGGATCCCGCCGCCGGGGCCTGGCACCTGCTGCGGGAATTTTCGCAGGTGTTCTCCCTGGGATTGCGCATCGCGGCGCCCGTGGTAGTGGTCCTTCTACTGGTCAGCGCGTCCATGGGCGTGGTGGTCAAGACCGTACCCCAGATCAACGTGTTGGTGGTGGGCTTCCCGGTGAAGATAGCCGTGGGCCTGGTGACCCTGGGCCTGTCGATGGTCTACTTCCGCGACATGGCACTCATGATGTTCAGCGGACTGGAAGACCGGTTGGCGCAGATCCTGTTGGCTATGCGCTGACCGGTGGGCGCACGAATTTAGGACAACGAAGCCGCCCCCGGCGGCAATCAGCAGAGGAGGTGAGCCGTGGCAGAGGAAACAGGCGGAGAGCGCACAGAAAAGGCGACTGGTAAACGTCGTGAACAGGCCCGCAACAAGGGGCAGGTCGCCAAGAGCCAGGAAGTCAACGGCTCAGTGCTGCTGATTGTGGGTATGAGCATGCTGGTGATCAGCTCGGGCCACTTCGCCCGGGTGCTGGGGGAGAATACGACCTACCTCATGAGTCAGGCCCACCTCCTGGGTCCGGCTACTGCCGCCGGTGCGGTCCGCGAATTGCTCCAGGCCAACCTGGAAGTTCTGCTCATGGCCCTGTTGCCCCTGGTGGTTGCGCTGCTGATCGCCGCTGTGGGAGCCAATGTGCTGCAAGTGGGATTCCACGCCAGCGCCGAGGCACTGGCCTTCAAGACGGAGAAGCTCGACCCCATCAAGGGTGCCAAGAAATTTTTCCAGAAGACCGCAGCCTTCGACATGATCAAGAACACGGTGAAGATCGGCCTCGTGTCACTGCTGGCCTGGTGGACCATCGACGGCCTCATGTACAACATCATCGCCTCACCGCTGCTGCCCCTGCCGGCCATCATCGTCCTGGGCAAGAGCGGGTTCGTGAAGCTGATGCTCAGGCTGCTGTTCTTTACCGTGGTAGTGGCCCTGGCCGACTGGTTCTGGCAGAAGCACCAATACGAAGAGAATCTCAAGATGAGCAAGTACGAAGTGAAGCAGGAACACAAGGAGTTCGAGGGCGATCCCCAGATCAAGGCCAGGATCCGGGCTCTGCAGTTCGAGATGGCGCGCAAGCGCATGCTCGCGGACGTGCCCACCGCCGACGTGGTGATCACCAACCCGACCCATTTTGCGGTAGCCCTGCGTTATGAGCCCGGCGCCGCCGCACCCACTGTGGTGGCCAAGGGCCAGGACCATGTGGCCCAGACCATCAAGAGGATCGCGCGCAAGGCACGGGTGCCGGTGCTGGAGAACAAGATCCTCGCGAGGGCCCTCTACAAGCAGGTGGATCTGGGGCGTGTCGTGCCCGAGAGCCTGTATCAGGCAGTGGCCGAAGTGCTCGCCTACGTGTACCGCCTCAGAAAATCTTGACCGGGAGCTGAGACTTGTCGCAGGAAAACACTATCGATCGTGACCTGATCCTCGCCAACAGCAACGTGATGAGTGCTGCGGCGGTGATGGTGATTCTGGGGCTCATGGTGGTGCCGGTTCCGGCGGTGGTGCTGGACCTGATGATCACCTTCAGCATCGCCTTCAGCGTCACGGTCCTGTTGGTGTCGCTGTACCTCAAGGAGCCACTCCAGTTCAGCAGCTTTCCCTCCCTGCTGTTGATCCTGACCCTCATGCGACTGGCCCTGAACGTGGCTTCGACCCGGCTCATTCTCAGCAAGGGTGATGCGGGGCAGGTGATCGAGAGTTTCGGCGACTTCGTGGTAGGGGGCAACTACGTCATCGGCGTGATCGTGTTCACGATCCTGGTGGTCATCAACTTCATGGTCATCACCAAGGGTTCGGGGCGCATAGCCGAGGTGGCGGCGCGTTTCACCCTGGACGCCATGCCGGGTAAGCAGATGGCCGTCGACGCCGACCTGAACGCCGGGCTCATCAACGAGCGACAGGCGAGGCAGCGACGGGAGGAAATCTCCCGCGAGGCCGAATTCTTCGGCGCCATGGACGGTGCCAGCAAGTTCGTCAAGGGCGATGCCATCGCCGGTATCATCATCACCCTGGTCAACATCGCGGCGGGTTTCATCATCGGCATGATGCAGATGGGCATGACGGCCAGTGAGGCCCTGAGTCGCTTTACCATCCTCACCGTTGGTGACGGTCTGGTGAGTCAGATACCCGCGCTGCTGGTTTCCACCAGTGCGGGCCTGGTAGTGACGCGGTCCAGCGGCTCGCTGAACCTGGGCCAGGCGCTGACCCTCCAGATCTTCCGCCAGCGCAAGGCATTGTATCTGTCTTCTGCCGCCCTGATGGTCTTCGGCCTGATTCCCGGTCTTCCCACGGGCCCGTTCGTGATCTTCAGCATCCTTACCGCCCTGGCGGGATTGTTCATGGGCAAGAGGGTGGCAGATTACGACGACCGTGAGGGGCGGGCCGAGGACGAGGCGGCTCAGGCTATGGCCGCCGCCCAGGATGAGGAGCCCGAAGGATTGCGTGGCGAGGATCTCTTCGTACTGGACCGTTTGGAACTGGAAATAGGCTACGGCCTCATTTCCCTGGTGGACGAGAAACGGGGCGGAGACCTGCTGCAACGCATCGGCAACCTGCGCCGACAGATCGCTGCCGAGTTGGGCATCTTCGTGCACCCCATCCGGGTGCGGGACAACCTCCAGCTCACAGCCAACAGCTACGTCATCAAGCTCAAGGGGGTCGAGGTGGCCCGGGCCGAACTGCAGCCCACCAGGTTGTTGGCCATGAGCACGCGGTCGGACGCCGGCGAACTCGAGGGTACCGCGACGGTGGAGCCGGCCTTCAACCTGCCGGCCCTGTGGATAGATACCGATCACAAGGAAGTAGCCGAGCGCGAAGGCTACACCGTGGTGGAACCGTCTGGCGTGCTGGCGACCCACCTCTCCGAACTGATCCGCGGCCACAGTGACGAACTGCTGAGCCGCCAGGACGTCAAGGACATGTGCGAGTCCATCCGCGAGTTCGCGCCCGCCCTGGTGGAGGACCTGATACCGGACAAGGTGCCGGTCAATACCCTGCACAACGTCCTGCGTTCGCTGTTGCATGAGAGGATCCCGGTCAAGGACATCATCACTATCCTCGAGACCCTCGCGAACTACACGGGCGTCGGGGCCGGCACGGATCTGCTGGTGGGCAAGGTGCGCGAGTCGCTGGGGCGTTCCATCACCGGCCTGTTCACGGCTCCCGACGGGCAGTTGCACGTGGTCAGCCTGCACCCGGAAGTGGAGGCGACCTTCATGCGGGCCGGTCGCGACTCAGAACAGGGCGGGGGCGTGGCCCTCGATCCCGCTTTCACCCAGGGGTTCCTCGGTAGTCTCGAGAGTGTCCTGAGGTCGGCCTACGGTGCCGGTCCGCCGCCGGTACTGCTGGTGCCTACGCCCATCCGACTCTTTGTCAAGCGGCTCGTGGAGCCGACCTATCCCAACTTGGCCGTTATGGGCTATTCCGAGGTGGCAGCCTCGGCGAGCGTCCATTCGGCCGGAACGGTGGTGACCCATGGAAACGCGCATGCAGACCTCGCAACAGGCTGACGAGGGCCTGGTGGCCGTAAAAGCAGCCACGTTGCAGGACGCCTATCGGCGCGTGAAGAAGGACTTCGGTGACGACGCGGTGATCGTCGGATCACGGACGGTGACCAGACGCCAGGACCACGGCCTCGGGCGTGACCGCTACGTGGAGGTCATGGTGCAGGCTGACGGGCAGGCCGGCGTGCGCCGTCCGCCGGCGAAGTCATCCACGGAGCGCCGTGACATGGCGGCGGAAGTAGCGCGCATCGAGGACCTGGCCGCGATACTCGAGGAGCAGCACGCTCGGCTGGTGAAGGGCACGGCCCGGGTGGACGCCAATCCACTCAGTGGCATCCTCACCGGCGCGGGCGCGAGTGCGGAAACCGTTGCCCACCTGCTGACGCGGTTTGCCGGTGAGACCGGTCGACCCGAACACGATCGACCGGGCTTCCTGTCCTGGCTCGAGGAGAACCTGCCCGCGAGCAACAGTGACTGGGCGGGATTCTACGGTTGCCATGCCTTCTTGGGGCGGTCCGATACCGGGCGCAGCGACCTGGTGCTGGGTGCGGCGGCCGAACTGTCGGCGCGCAAGCGACGCACCCTCATGCTGTCGATCATGCCTGCCCATCGGGGTGAGGTACGCCGCCTGCAGGCCGCAGCCGCGGCGGGTAGTTTCGATGCCGCCGTGATACAGAACACGGATCGAATCGCTGCGGTGGCCGAACATCTGGGGAACTACGACGCGGTGCTGCTGGATCTGCCGGAGATCGACACGCCGGCCATGTCTCCCGGCGGCACCCTGCATCGCTGGCTGGCTGCCAACGAAGGCTTCCATCGTCATCTCGTACTGCCGCTGGACGGGGATGTCCGGGATCTCGCCGACATGG
>QNDV01000018.1 GCA_003646045.1 bacterium | reverse complement strand
TCGGGCGCCACCGCGAGGTCCCCGTTCCCCGTATTGGTCAGCTGCACGGTCAGGTCGACCGAGGCCCCCAGGTCCATGTTGCCGTAATCGAGGGCGGCGAGATCGGTCTCGAAATCCCCCGTGGGCTGGCTACCCAGGCCCGAAAGGGGAACCACCAGGCCGTTCTCGACGAACGACAGCAAGGCGTCGACGGGGCCGGCCTCCGTCGGGTGGAACCGGACCTCGACGACGGCGGTGGAGCCCGGCGAGATCCCCAAGTCTCCACTCTTCTGGAGCTGCATGATGGAGAATGCCCCAGTGGGGTCGTCGAGGCGCCAGGTTAAATCCACGGGCGACCATGTGTTGTTGGTCAGGCGCAGAAACTGGTAGTCCTGGCCGGACACGGGCACGGCCCCGAAATCCACCCGCGTAGGCTCGGCCATGATCTGGCCGGCACCGGTGGTGCACCGGGCCCTCAGCGGTACGGGATCCAGATGCTCTCCGAGATCCAGCGATCCGGAGAATTCGCCCAAAAGGTGCGACCTGAAGGACACGTTCAGACCGCGTTGTCTTCCCGCGGGAATCACCTGCTGCTCCGGCCAGAAGGTGAAGAGCGGGTTGTCCACTTCCGGCGCGATCTCCAGGGGTAGATCGCCGTGGTTGATGATGGTGAGAGCGGACCCCACCCAATCGTAGATCAGGGACTGGCCGAGATCGAGGGAATCGGGATGGACGGTCGCGGCATAGACGGGCGGACGTCCCCGGCCGGACAACGCCACGGCCCCGCACGAAGCGCCCAGGCGTACGTCACCCAGGTAATCCGTTTCGGCGACCGGGGCGAAGGTCAATTCGATGTCCGCGCTTTCGCCGACGCCGATCTCCAGGCCGGCGACCCCTTCAGCTACACCGAATCCGGCCATGCCTCCGAAATCGGGGGCGACCCTGAGGTAGCCGGAACCGGTGTTGGTCACGGTGACCACCTGCGAGGCCGTGACGCCGACGGCGACGGTCCCGAAGTCGACGACGTCCCGGTCCTGGTCGCACGCGGGCACCCAGTTGTAGGTGGCCACACGCTCCCGCCCGGTGGTCGTGGTCATGACCGTGATGGCCTCCCGGTCGTCCCAGCAGATGTAGGACATCTCGTCGGGCACCGAGGGGTGGTGGAAGTGCTCCCGCAGCCGGACTTCCCAGGCCTGGTCATCCGCCACGAGGATGTCGCAGGTCGCGAGCAACACGTCCGACCCCATGGGCAGGGGTTCGAGCATGCCGACGATGAACTCGGGCGGCACCTCGTAGTTGTAGTGGTTTCCGCTGAGATGCCAGGCGACCTGGTGGTCGCCATCGATCTCCACCCGGCACTCCCACGCGCTCAGACCGCCTTCGGTGCGGGAGGGCTCGTGGAGCACCAGGTAGCCGGTCGCCAGGTGGGGCACCTCCAGGTCGACGACGTCGGTGATAGTGTAGGCCGGGTCGAAGTACAGCCCGATGCGGTCGGCGGACTGGGCCGACACGACCCCGGCGCCGGCCAGGAACAGGAGCAGATTGAGGAAAAGCATGCCGATCGTGGATACACGGGTACGTTGGTCGCCGATATTCATGATGATCTCCCTTGCCACGGCGTCCGGTGGAGGTGGGATATACCGATCGCCTGCCCGGTGGGGTGAGATGTATGGCCTGAACTTAGAGAATACCGGTTGTGAAAGGCAAGTATCGACGGTCTGTCCGAGCGCACAAATCCCGTTCTTCGGCTATCCGGACCCGATCCGGAAAGTGATCTACACGACCAATGCCATTGAATCGCTCCCCGGTTGAAAGCTGTTCCGGAGACTGGGCGAATTCAGACAACCTACTCGGAAACCCGAAAGCGCGCGGTTATCACCTTCGTGACCAGATCCTCACCATCACTTCCCACCGGTTCAAGCCGTAACTCGTAATTGATTCCGGGCCGCAGAAGATGAGCCGCTACGCGAAATACCGGGTATGCCATGTCAGATTCGATTATTTCGAACTGACGGTTGTCGGAAGTGAAAGAAATGGCGGTAGGGTTTTTAGGGTCCTCGATATCCAACAGAATCGCCCTGTAGCGGATCGGCAGCGTGGGGTTGACTACGTGCATGATTCGGAGATCGACCGTGGCACCGGCCAAATCTCCGTCGACCGCAAACTCTTCAATAGCCACTTCGTCGTCGCCGGAACGCACGACTTGATGAGGACTCAATTCCCAAACCCAGGGCGTTACCGCGTCCGGACCTTCCTGCGTACCGTACGAGATGAACCAGATAGCTGTTAAAACAGCCACTGCATATCCAAAGCCCGGAGTCCAGATCATGGCCCGCAGCTTGTCGATCAGATCGGTGAGTATTCCACCGGGCGAGGGTTCAGCCTGAGCCCGAGTCTGCACCTGCGGCGCCGTCGGAGCATGAAGGCCAAGCCGAGCCTTCAGCCGGCCATGGGGCACTTCGACATTCGCCAGTTCTTGTGCGAGATCCGGGCTCGCCAGGTCCTCGGCGGCCTGCAGGGCGCTGTCGATCTCCACCTGGAATGCTGCCGATTCCAACATCGCCTGCCGGATCTCTCGCCTCTGCCGCAAGCTGGCTGATCCGTCCAGATAGGCCGTGACCGTACTTGCCGAGGGACGCTCAAATGTGGTCTCCGGATCGGTATCACGTCCTGGAGCCAGATGTCCGTGTAGTCTGGAATCCAGCACACCATCCCGGTCTGGCTTATTATCCTGGGAATCCATGCTAGAAAGGACCTTTCATGATAGATACTCCGCCGCCAAACCCGTGCGCTCCAGCTCATCTCTCAACTTCACTCGGCATTCCCTATAACGATTGCCGATGGCCATATTCTTATGCGGAGGCAAACGAAGCATGCGCGCGATTTCCCGGTTGCTGTAACCCCGTTCCAATCGCCAAATTAGAAGACAGTGACAATTAGTGCCGCGAAACGAATCGAGAGCATTCTGGAGGCCCTTGCGTAACAGCGGATCAGTCGATGGGGCGTTCTGCGTGCCGACTACGCCCCGCTCTTCCTCAATGGCGTCCTTCGAGGGGAATCGTTTGCCCTCCCAGAGGATACGACGAATGATGTCCCGTGACTTGAGTTCGGCAACCGTTCGAAACCAGGCGATAAAAGGTTGCCCGCGGTCCGCGTAGCGGCGTAGACGACAACAGTCGTCTTCCAGGAAATGCTCGATGATCTGTGCGAAGAACTCCTCGGCCTCGATCCATGGATACCAAGTCAACGGACGCGGCGGAGACACGCTCATATACCGATAGGCCAAGTCGATAAACTCGTGGCGGGCCTGGTCGGGTTCCGTATCCAGCTTGCGCAGGAATGCCGGCGAGGTAGCTGTCAGCTCGGATAGTGTTTCGTGGGCGTTACCACGCATAAGGTAAACCTCGGAACCTCGGATCAGGAGGTTCGCAGTGATCCATGTAGTCGATTCGCCGAATTCTATGTGGCGGGCCGCCGGCAGCGCAAGTGGACTTACTGCATAGGCGTATATGAACTTCGACTTTCTTCCACAAACGACACTGCCCGAGCCGTTCCCGGGATATACCGGAACGAAATCATGGACCGGCGACAGGCCGGTGTGACGCTCGAAAGGCAGAAAACGATGTTCAACGCTACTCCGGCACTCGAAGAATGCCCTACTCAGCACCGGTACATTGAAGGGGATCATTGTGAGTTGCGTCCAGCTATGCCGGTCATGGAGACCCTGCAGCAGAATATCGGAGGGCTGCACAGCGCTACCGATGCCCTGGTCGGGCTACAGCATCTCTTTGGCTCAACGGCGACGCTGATAGATCGCCTGGTTCAGGGGCGGATAAGCCCTGTCAACGTCTTCCTGTTGGGTAAGCCCTACTCCACCAACCCCCGGGTCATGCACTCACTCCAGCAGGATTCCGGATACTGGGTGCATCCCCACAGCACTCGTCAGACTACCAGGCAGGAAAACGACGAGGTCATGGACAGTCGGATCGAACAGACCTTGCAGCGCGTTCAAGGATGTCTCGCCGGGTCCGGAGGCAGGTCATTGCAAAGGATCCTGCTGATCGATGACGGTGGCAGGGCGAATCGCATGCTGCATCGACCGGGCTTTGCCGATATTCGGCATCGATTCACATGTGTGGAGCAAACCAGGTGTGGTACACGAAACATCAGCGACCTTGATCTGCAGGTGCCGGTGATCAACGTGGCCGAGTCGTGGGCGAAACTGCATCACGAATCACCGCTGATTGCAGAATCGGTTAACCGGGAGTTGACGAAGCAGCTCAGGATCATGGCAGAGCACGGCATTTCGGCCGGGAACAGGGCCTTGGTTATCGGTTACGGCGCCATCGGAAGTGCAGTGGCCGGCGAATTGCGGAGTTGCGGCTATGAGGTAGCGGTTTTCGAAACGGACCAGGCCAAACTCCAGTTGGCCCGCAGAGAAGGGTTCACCGTACGACGGGACCTGCAGTCCGCTCTCCGCTCAGGCGGATATATCATCGGTTGCACTGGCACCGCCATTATGACTCGCGCCGACCACAAATGTATTCGTGCTGGCTCTATCCTGATCAGTGCTTCCTCGGCTGACGCTGAATTCCAGGGCTGGGAACTGCGCAAAGCCGGCACTTGCCTCGGACGCCCGGAGAGCTGGCTAAGCGACGATACGTCAGAGCAGGCTCGGCACCCGTGTTTCAGTCTTTATCACGTCGATGCCGGACAAGGTGGATTTCATCTCGTCAATGGCGGCTTTCCCGTGAACTTCAACGGTGGTGTTGATCCTATTCCTCCCGCGAAGATCCAACTGACACGCAGCCTGTTGTATCTCGGTGCGGTCCAGGCCAGCCATACGACGGAATCCGGTTTGCATAACCTCGACGAACGAGGCCAGCGGATGATTATCTCACAAATGCCGTCAGCGGCGTGCGACCAGGCTGCGTAGGGAGAAAGCCATGTTGAAGAACACGCTGGAGAGAGTCTTGGGCATTGGGGAAATCGATAGGGCATATGACGACGCGCTGAAGGGTATCGGGAACGAAACGGTATTCCAGGCCCAAGCCAGGTTTCTTGACATTGGAACACGGGCAAGCCACGAGAGCCTGGGATGCATACCCAGGCGTGGACCATTGATAATTGTCGCCAATCATCCTGTGGGTTTCCCCGAGGGGCTGGTCCTGCCGGCTTTGCTGGATAGCTATCGTGACGATCTCAAGGTTCTATCCCACGACTATTTCGCGCGATGGCCGGCAATGGCCGAGCGCATGATCTTTGTGAATCCGCAGGCTCGAGGCGAGGGCCGACGAAACAACCGCAGGGCCATCGTCGCCGCGACGCGTTGGCTGCGACAAGGCAATTCGTTGCTCGTGTTTCCGGCCGGTGAGGTTGCTAGATTCCAGTGGGGCAAGGGCCGGATCGCCGAAGTCTCCTGGAAGAACGGGTTGACGCATCTGGTGAAAGCGAGCGGCGCTTCAGTGTTGCCGATCCATGTCAGCGGACGTGCCGGCTGGGCGTACCAGTTACTGTCATTGCTTCACAAGCGTTTGGGTGTGCTGGCGCTCGGCCGGGAGCTGTTGGCTTGGCGGGGGCATGCGGTCACACTAAGGATCGGCAAGCCGCTGCTCAACGATGAATTAACCTGCGGCCGGACACAGGGCGAACTCCTGGCGACCGTCTGGAGGGTGATTGAAGAGCTTGGATCAGACTGCTCTGGACAGCCGATGAGCTGCAGGACAAGTTGCCGATTCGGACTGGGCGATTGTCTTTGATCCGCCCGCCTACAACCGGTATCCAGGTTCCGGTTCGAGAGTTCTACCCACCCGGCAGAAAATCAGGAAGATCCTCCAAAATCCCTTTCCCGATTCGTTAACAGGTCACGACAGGAATTTCGCCTGTCACGACCAAGGCTCGAGATACGAGGGGGTTCATTATGAGAACAGTAGAATCGACCGGCCACATGGTTCTGTTGTGGTTGATGCTCGCCGCGACATCGGTTGCCGCCATGGAACTTGCAGTGACACCGGTGGAATTGGCCCAAAAGGCCGACTGGGTCTTCGTAGGCACCGTCCAGAATGCCGAGGGACGATTCGCCGGCTCCAGCAACCTGATCGTCACCGACTACACTTTTTCCGACTTGGAGACCGTCACCGGTACTCGACCTGCACAGTCCACGGATGGAGTAACCTACACCATGACCGTTGGCGGCGGCCATGTCGGGGAAAGAGCTGTACAAATCTCCGGCGCTCCGCATTTCGAAGTCGGCCAGCGCCTGCTGCTGTTCGTGTACGGGAATGACAAGAAGTACCTGGTACCGCTCGTAGGTGGTTCACAGGGCGTCTTCCGCATTATCTCCGACGACGCCACAGACACCGAATACGTCACTGATTGGATGGGGCACGCGGTAGAAAGCGTATCGCACGATTACTTCGGTGTATCCCTTAATCGCGCCGAATCCATCAGGAATGGAGCCATGTCGTGGGAAATCGACTCCGGATCGCTGAGGACCGTTCTGACCAATGTGCCACCAGATCCCGGCGATGAAGTTCAAGAGGCGGCACCGGAGTTCGGTGTAGACCAACTGGATGGAGGATCTCCGCTGACTCTCGACGGCTTCCTGGACCTGTTCCGCACCAAGGTCATGAACCACGCACCGGTACCAGGCCGTATCCGTCGCAGTGGCACCGGATCCCTCCTGGAAGTCGAGGATGGGCGCGAGATGCGTCGTCCCCTGCCCTCTTCAAACCTGACTATGATCGGATCCGTGGACTGGGGAGCCAGTGGCGAGAAAGGAGGAGTGCTGGGTGCCTGTGGATACCACGAACTGCCGATCCTGATGGAATACCCGCCGGTGGGCTTGCGGGGACTGGCTCCCTACGCGTCTTCTCTTTTCACATGGAATCGCTATATGGACATCTACACACCGCAGCGTAATAACAACTCCGACGGACCCAATCGCGACAACGAGATCGTAGGTTACGTCAGCAACAGTGAATTGCGCTCCATATGGGGCTTTTCCTGGGGCGACGGGATCGCCATGTGCGTGACCTGGCGGACAACAACCGAATGCGGGAAGATTCTCGAGAGCGACATTCTCTTCAACAGCCACGAGGATTGGTCCTGGAATTTCGAGCGGACTCTAGATGGCGATTTCATCAATCTACGCCCCGTGATCATGCACGAGCTCGGACATTCCTGGGGCGAAATGGTAGGCAAATACCGCGAAACGTATGACTACGACCATCCCTCAGTCATGCACGCATATTACGGTAATGTCGTTGAGGACGGCGTAGGAATCCATATGGCTGACGCCTATCTCCTGCGGGCAATCTATGACAACCAGACTCCGGTTCGTACGATTACAGACATAGGTGTGGAGTCCTACCACGCTCGCGGCGGTCTTATCAATAGTACTACCAACCGCACGACCTATACCGCGGGCGAGTCCATCACGATACGCAATGTGACGGTAGAGAACCTCAGCAACCACACCCTCAAGAACCCGCAGATCCGTTTCTATCTATCGAAAGACAGGGATATAACCGCCGACGATATCCAGCTGGGTCAGTACTCGCGTTGGGACTACCTGGAGCAGGACCAGTACTCCGTACATACCTACTCCAAGCGGATCCCTGCCGGTACACCTCCAGGTACCTACTACGTAGGGGCAATCGTGACGCCTTCCGGGTCGACTCCTGAATCGTCGAGTAGTGGATTCACGGGCAATAATGCTACCTCGCTGCATCGTGCGGTCAGCGTGACCTGTCCCGAGCCGGCCGCGCCGGCGAATGTGACGGCATCAACTGATCAAGTCATGAGGATCCAGATCGGCTGGAGCAGCGTCAGCGGTGCCACCGGATACAAGGTACTCAGGAACGGCGTGCAGATTGCGACGACCACAACCACCGGATACGTGGATCGTCAGTGCGATGCAAACCACACCTACGGCTATACAGTGGTTGCCAACAATGCCTGCGGCTCCAGTGGAGAATCCACCACCGCGGCTGGACGCTGCCGTCCCGAACAGATCACGGTTTGGCCGGGAGACATGGACAACAGCGGTCTGGTCGATATCGGGGATGTCTATGGACTGGCGCAGCACTGGGGAACCACCGGAGCGGCGCGACAACAACGTGGTCTGAAGTGGTCAGGCTACATGATCGAGCCCTGGGTCGAATCAGCGGCTACTTTCGCGGACGCGGATGGCAACGGTACGGTCAACATGACGGACTTCCTGGCTATTTGCCTTCACTGGGGGCGCACGCATAGCGGTGCTTCACTTTCGGCCAACAACCATCAGCCAACGATGGATTCCGGCATGAGGACGCGGCTGTTGGCTCTCTACGAACATGTGCGTACGGCCACCGGCGAGCCGCAGGCTGAGATACGTCGTGCTTTGGAGAAAAAGCTCGACCTGGTTCCAAACTATGCGTTCGAAGTGAACCAGAACGTCCCCAATCCATTCAACCCTGCCACGACCATCGCGTTCTCACTGCCGGCTCGACAGCACGTCAAAGTGCTGGTGTACGCCTTGGACGGCCATCGCGTAACAGTACTGGTTGACGGTGTTCTGGATGCCGGGCCGCAATCCGTGATCTGGGACGGCCGTGATGAGCGGGGTCGGGCCACTGCTGCCGGAACCTACTTCTACCACGTAAAATCCGGCGGACAATCACGGACACGAAAAATGATTCTCATAAAATGAGGGGGATTAACATGAAGACGCTGACCATGATGATACTAACACTCGGACTATTCGTAACCGGATGTAGCGATGGCGAGGGCAACGGCAATATCCAGGGCCTCGATATTGAGACATCGAACCTGAAACTGGAGCCGCCCCATATTGACGCCGGTATCGGGGATATGTTCCAGATTACCATCGAGGTGGCGAATGCGGAGACGTTCCGCACCGGCATCATCGAGCTGGTCTACGATCGGGACCTGGTCGAATTCATGGAAAGCGCGCTTCCTTCATCGGGTCTGCTCGGTCCGGCGGATGAAGGTCTGGCGTTCGCTCATGAGACCGGGGACGGCCTCGCTCTGGGCTTCGGTCGCCTGGATTCGGAACGTGGAGAATCCGATACCGAAGGCACGTTGGTCATTCTGAGTTTCCGATGTCTTGACAGTGGGACGGACCAGATCCTGTTCGGTGCTCAGACCTGGTTGGACGAAAGTGGAGCCATGGTCAACCGTCACTTCGAAGCCGATTCCGACGGCGTGATTGTTGAAATCCACTAGGTGCGTGTTCTTCGCACCTCATTACAAGGGCGCCCCGCATTTCTCACCTGCGGGGTGCCCGTTTCTCCAACTCCAACAACCCCTTCTTGACCGCAACCCCACCCGCATACCCAGTCAACGCCCCATCACTCGCCACCACCCGATGACAGGGAACAACAATCGCCAGCGGGTTCCGCCCATTGGCCGCCCCCACGGCCCGACAAGCAGCAGGATTACCCACACGCCGCGCCAGCTCGGCATAGCTGATGGTCTCACCCCGGGGAATCTCAACCAGCAGGTCCCACACCCGCCTCTGAAACGCGGTACCCCCAGGCGCCAGCGGCAAATCGAACACCGCCAGCTCACCGGCGAAATAGGCGTCCAACTGTGCAACCGCCGCCGCAAACGGTTCCGCATCATCCCGACGTACCGCCTCCGGATCCGGCCCCCGCTTCTCACCTGGAAATCTGATCCGCGTCAGGGCGACCCCGTCACTCTCCAGATCCAGCAACCCCAAAGGACTTTCATAAGCACGGGTGTAGATCATCACTCATCCCCCAACGAAGCCCACAGATGCAGTGCGGCATACGCCCGCCACGGACGCCAGTCCTCGGCCCGGGCGATGAGGTCAACCCCCGGCGCCGCCTTGCGCAACCCAAGATCCGTATCCGGAAAAGCATCCGGCTCGCCCAACCCGCGCATGGCGATATACTGGGCCGTCCAGGGGCCGATGCCGGGCAGGGCGCACAGGTCGGCCACGAAGGTGTCCACCCCCCGGGGGGTGTCCAGGTCCAGTTCGCCGGCAGCCACGGCCCGGGCCAGTCCCTGCAACGTGACTATCCGCCGACCGGTCAAGCCCAGCCCGTCCAGATCGGCTGCGGCCAACTGGGTGGCGGTGGGGAACAGCCGGGGCAGCGGGCCGCCGGAGGTTTCGCCGCACCGCCGGGCGATCCGCCCACCGATGGTCCGTGCCCCGGCCACCGAGATCTGTTGACCGACCACGGCCCGGACCGCCAATTCAAACGGATCCCACGCGCAGGGCACCCGCAATCCCGGCCGCTTCGCCACCGACGAGGCCAACAACGAATCCTCCCCCAATTGGGCTGCAATAGCCCCGGGATCAGCCCCGCAATCGAACATGCGCCGCACCCGATCCACCAGGGCGATGGCACCGTCGAGTCGGGGCAGGTCCACCGCCAGCACGAGATGCCCGGCGTCCGGCTGACTGACCGCCATGGCCCCGGCCATACCTCCCCAACGGATGGTACGCCGGTAGACGCCGTCCTCCACTTCCTCGACCCCCGGCAACGCACGCGCCGCCAGGAAAGACAACAAACCGTCCCAGTCATAGGGCTCCCGATACGGCAGCCGGCAAGTGAACCCGGCGCCCAGCGACTTGCCTGTCCGTCGGCGCAAACCCGTGGGCGTATCCCCGAAAGTACCCTTCACCAGTACATTGAATCGCCGCAGCGAACCGAATCCCGCCGCCAGCGCCACCTGGGCCATGGGCAATTCCGTCTGGGCGATGAGATTGCGGGCGAAGTGCACCCGGCGAGTCTGGGCCACCGCCACGGGGGTGGTGCCCAGGTGCTCGTGGAACAACCGGGTCAGGTGGCGGCTGCCCACGCCCAGCCGGTCGGCCAGATCGCTCACCGTGCCCTCATCCAGGGCGCCCTCGCCGATCAGGCGCAGGGCCCTTGATACTGTGGCCGAGGTACCCAGCCAGGCCGGCGTGCCGGGGGAGGTTTCAGGGCGGCAACGCTTGCAGGGCCGGAAACCCGCCTGTTCGGCGGCGGCGGCGCAGGCGTAGAAATCCACGTTGCGTTCCTTGGGAGTGACGGCTGGACATACCGGACGACAGTAGATGCCGGTGGTGCGAACGCCCGTGAAGAAGCGTCCGTCGAAGCGGGCGTCGCGGGTAGTCAGGGCGCGGTAGCAGATGTGGCGATCCAGTTCCATGACCGGAACAATAGCAGGTCCGGCGGTACTCGCTCGCCATTTTCGGACATCCACGCTCCCGCGGTGACAGGGCGCGCGATTGGGCCTATGATGCACGCGAGGCCACCGTCAGAAACGGAGGATCCGCTATGCCTGATCAACCGTCCAGAGTCGAAACCGGCCACCGTCAGCCACCGCCCCATCCGGGGCTGGGGCTGGTGCGCGCCACCGAATCGGCTGCCCTTGCTGCCGCCCGCTGGCTGGGCAAGGGCGACCGCAACACCGCCGACCAGGCGGCCCAGGACGCCATGGCCGAGGCCCTGAACCTCATGCCCATGCAGGGCCGCATCATCAGCGGCGAGGAAATGCGCCTGGGCGGCAACTCGCCCCTGGACAGCCAGGCGAAGGTCGGCACCGGCAAGGGACCCGAACTGGATGTGGAGGTCAACGCCATCGATGGGGCCAGCCTGGTCTCGGCCGGACAGGGCGGGGCCATATCCGTGGCGGCTTTCGCGCCCAAGGGCGCGCTGTGGCACGCTGCCCCGGCCATCTACATGGACAAGATAGTGGTGGATCGTACCGTGGCCGGTGACCTGGGGCCCGAAGCCCTCGACGCGCCCACGGCCTGGGTGTTGGGGGTCGTGGCCCGGACCAAGGGCAAGGACGTGGGCGACCTGGTGGTCTTCATCCTGGACCGGCCACGGCATCACGTGCTGATCGAGGAGGTCCGGCATGCCGGGGCGCGGGTCGCCCTGCGGCCGGCCGGCGACATCAGTGCCGCCGTCATGGCCGCCGACCCGAGCTGCGCCATCGATATCATGATGGGCAAGGGCGGCGCCAGCGAGGGACTGCTCTCCGCCTGCGCCGTGAAGATCCTCGGTGGCGCCATGTTGGCTCGCCTGGCGCCCATGAGCGATACCGAACGCGAGGCCTGCGAGGGTGCGGGCCACGACATGGATCAGGTATTGACCTGCGGCGACCTGGTTGCCGGCGACGACATCTTCTTCACCGCCACCGGGGTGACGGAAACACCGCTGCTGAGGGGTGTGCGTTACCACGGTGACTACGTTGACACCCATACCCTCGTGCTGCGTGCCGAGACCGGTACGCGACGACTTATCAGTACGGAGCATCGGCTCACGTGAGTAGCACGGCTGCAACCCCATCACGGTCCGTGGGCCTGTTGAAACGGTTCCTCGTCCTGGCGAGGGATCACACCATGCGCCCGGCACAGGTCATCGCCGACTGCCGTCGTTCCGATGTGGTGCCCGACCTGATCACCGGCTTGACCGTGGCAGTGGTTCTGCTACCCCAGGCTATCGCCTACGCCGCCATAGCCGAGCTGCCACCCCAGACCGGCCTCTATGCCGCAGTCGTGGGAGCCATCGTCGGTGCCCTGTGGGGATCATCCCGCCACCTGCAGACCGGACCCACCAACGCCACCAGCATGCTCGTCCTGGCTACCCTGCTGGCGGTAGCACAACCGGGCACCCCCGAGTTCGTGGCGGCCGCGGGCTATCTGGCTGTGCTGGCCGGTTTCATCCGCCTGGCGATGGGGCTGGCGCGCATGGGTGTTCTGGTGAATTTCGTGGCCGACAGCGTGGTGCTGGGCTTTACGACAGGCGCGGGCGTTCTTATCGCGGTGAACCAGCTGCGCCACCTGTTGCGGCTGGATATCCACAGCAGCCCCGAGTTCTTCACGATGGTCCGGACTACACTGCACACACTGGATCAGGTCCATCTGCCGAGCCTGGCAATCGGCGTGGGAACCATGGTAGTCATGGTTGCGGTACGACTCCTGCCGCGACGACTGCCGGCAGCGTTCATCGGCATGATCATGGCGGCGGTGGCCACGGCGGTGCTGGGACTGGACGAACAGGGCATTGTCGTGCTGGGATCGCTGCCCCGCTCGCTACCGCCGCTTACGTCCCTGCCCCTGAATTCCGGCGACCTTTTCTTCGAACTGGCGCCCGGCGCCCTGGCCATAGCGGCCTTCGGCCTGATGGAGGCATCATCAAGCGCCCGCGCGGTGGCGGCTCGCAGTGGCCAGCGACTGGATACGAATCAGGAATTCTTCGGCCAGGGTGCCGCCAACGTGCTGGTGGGATTCCTGTCAGGTTATCCCGTAAGCGGTTCCTTCGCGCGGTCGGCCCTGAGTTTCTCCGCTGGCGGCCGCACGGCACTGGTGAGCATCTTCAGCGGTCTTTGGGTATTGCTGGCCATGTTGCTGTTGGCGCCCCTGGCGGTGTATCTGCCCCGTGCCGCGCTGGCCGGCGTGTTGCTGGTGACGGCCTGGAACATGGTGGACAGGAGCGAGATAGCGCGCATCGTACGTACCAGCAAGGGTGATACTACGATCCTGACGGCCACGTTCCTGGCCACGCTGCTGCTGCCGCTGGAATTTGC